>JBDTRV010000049.1:0-9853 GCA_039931475.1 Burkholderiales bacterium
AGCTGGTTCTTCATCACGGCCGACTATGCGTTCGGCCACGCGCTCGAGCAGGACGCTAGCGAGGTCGTCAAGGCCGAAGGCGGCAAGGTGCTGGGCGCGGTGCGGCATCCGCTCAACGCGTCGGATTTTTCCTCTTACCTGCTCAGCGCGCAGGCGTCTGGGGCGCAGATCATTGGGTTGGCCGACGCGGGCGGTGACGCGATCAACGCGATCAAGGGGGCACGCGAATTCGGCGTCGGCAGCAAAGGCAAGCAGTCGCTTGCAGGGTTGCTGATCTACATCAATGACGTTCACAGCCTCGGCCTGGCGCAGACCCAGGGCATGTACCTGACCGAAGGTTTTTACTGGGACCGCGACGATGCCTCGCGCGCCTGGTCGAAGCGCTACTTCGAGCGGACGAAGAAGATGCCCAACATGAGCCAGGCCGGTGCCTATTCCGCCACCTTGCACTATCTCAATGCGGTCAAGGCCGCGGGTACTGATGCGACGGATGCGGTGATGGCGAAGATGCGTGCCACCCCTATCAACGACATGTACGCGAAAAACGGCCGCATCCGTGAGGACGGCCGCATGGTGCACGACATGTACCTGTTCCAGGTCAAGTCGCCGGAGCAGTCCAAGGCGCCGTGGGACTACTACAACGTGAAGGCGACCGTGCCGGGCGACAAGGCGTTTCAGACGTTGTCGGCCAGCACCTGCCCGTTGGTGAAGAAGTAGGGCGGCGCCAAACCGACCTTCGTTCGGCTCAGATCGTGCCGCGAAAGGCGTCGTGGCCTTTGATGTAAGCCGCGTTGCTTTGCTGGGGATTGCGGTTGACCAGCGGCCGACCGAACAGCGGATGCCGCATGCTGCGCACCTCGTGTTCGAGCTGGAACACAACCGGGCGAGCAGCGCTATCGAGATCGACGATGTCGATGAAGCGCCATTCGTGCGGGTCGGTGTCGCGCGTGATCAGGTTGCAGTCCTTGAGCCTGCGGTACGGGCCGCTGAAATCCGCAAGATAGATCTGGATGTGGTGGCCGTCGTAGGACGCAAGCGGCTCGTTCGTTTCCACGAAGTCCAGCCGCTGGTCCGCGCCGACCCGCACGCTGGCGGATCTCCGCCCGTCGCCATCGCGATGCACTTCGGCCGGCGCGTCGAGCATCGTGCGGTAGAAGTCCGCGATCGCTATAGCGGCGCCGGTCGGCACGTCGAATTCGACGTACGCCATGCCAAGCTGCATCTGCCCCCAGCGCTCCGGGTCCGGCGCATGCAGCCGGAAGCGGTTGCCCCACGGGCAGTGCGCGGCGATGAGGTCAGTCTGGCGCTCGAAGCCGAACTCGGTCGCCTCAAGTTGCGGTGCGACCTGCGCGAGCGATGCTTCGACCAGATCCAGATCGGGCACAACCAGTCCGATCGTGCCGCGCAGCCGCTGCGCATCGCGCGTGGGAAGGTGCATCTGCGAGCGGCCGATGTTGACCCACATGTTGTTCACGCCCACCATCAAGTAGGGATCGCGCGTGAACTGCAGGCCGACGATGTAGAACAGCGTGGCGAGCCGCTGATCGGGCTGCGTCAGGTTCACGTGCTCCAGGTGCACGATGTTGCTTGTGTCGTCGCGGGCGCGGTCGAGGATCATGGGGCAATGCTTCCGGCTTTTCTGGGCCGGCCACCGAGCTTGCCATTGCTGCGTGCGGCCGCTGCCTTGGCACCTTAGCGGAAAACCCAAGCCGGTTGGGTTCTATTGAGCGACGGATTCATCCACCACGATCACCGTTCGCCCCTGCGCCTTGCCCGCGATCACCTGGTCGATCGCATCGGGCAACGCATCGAACGGAAAGACGTGCGCAATCTTCAAGAGGTGCTTCGGCCGCAGGTCGGTGCCCAGACGCCGCCAGATGTGCTCGCGCTCGGGCACGGGGTTGTCGCTGTTCACGCCGATCAGCCGCACGCCGCGCAGGATGAACGGCATCACCGTGGTGGTGAACTCGATGCCCGCCGCGTTGCCGATGCTCGCGATCACGCCGTTTTTTTGCACCGTGCGCGTCAGAGCCGCCAGCGGCGCGCCGCCGAGCGAATCGACCGCGCCGGCCCAGAGCGCCGATTCGAGCGGGCGGGTTCCGGTGGGCAGGCTGCTCGAAGCGATGACTTCCCTTGCGCCGAGACTCATCAGGTAGTCCGACTGCTCCGGTTTGCTGGTGGCCGCCACCACGTGGTAGCCGCGCTGGGCCAGCAGGTCGATCGCGATGCCCGCCACGCCGCCGGTCGCGCCGTTGACGAGCACCTTGCCGTGTTCGGGCGCGAGGCGGTTCAGCTCCATCAGGTCGATCGCGAGCGCGGCCGTATAGCCGGCCACGCCGATGGTGATCGCGTCTTTCAGGTTCATGCGCGGCGGCACGTGATTGACCCAGTCGGCCGGCACTCGGGTGCGCGCCGCGTAGCCGCCGTGCTGAGTCACGCCGAAGCCGTGGTTGTGCACGATGACCGCGTCGCCGGGCTTGAAACGCGCGCTATCGGAGCGCTCGACGATGCCGGTCGCGTCGATGCCGGCCACGCACGGAAAGCGGCGAATGATCTTGCCTTTGCCGGTCGCGGCCAGCGCGTCCTTGTAGTTGACGCTCGCGTAGGCGATGCGCACCAGCACCTCGCCCGGATCGAGTTGGTGGTCGGCCATGGTCTCGAACGCGGCGCGCACGCCGTTTTCGTCGTCGCGCACCATGTAGCAGGGAAAGGTTGGGGTCGCCATGTTGGAAGTCTCCGTCGGCCGGTGGATCGGTCTTCAACTGATTGTCGCCGCCTGTGCACAGTCTGTGAGCAGTCGTTTCACGGTCCGGTGGGTCATAGAATTCTCCGCATGAACACACCCGACCCCGCCGCCGCCAAGCCATCGCTCAAGGAGCAAATGCTGCACGCCCGCCGGGAGGCGATCGTCACCACGGCGAATCGCCTGTTGGCCGAAAAAGGTTTTGAAGCGATGACGGTGGACGAAATCGCGGCGGCCGTCGGCATCGCCAAGGCCAATCTGTTCCAGCTTTTTCCGAGCAAGGAAGATCTGGCGACCGCGGCCATGGTGCGCGTGGTGCGCCGTGCGCTCGAGTTCCTGCACCAGTTGCCCGAAAGCGCCGCCCCGCTCGCGCGCCTGCAAGCCGTCGCGGCCTGGGCGATGGAGTTGCAGATCGCCGGTGAGATGCCGCTGGTGCCGAGCCAGAGTTCACCGTTGCGCAAGACGCTGCTGGCAAGCGTCGACTATTCGGCCGCGCTGAAAGACGTGAGCGACGTCCTGCTCGGCTGGATCGAGGCGGCCCAGGCCGACGGCACGCTGACCCGGCTGTTGCCGGCCGAAGTGGTGTTGCACACCATGTACGCGCGCGCCGCCGACCCAGTCGTCGACTACCTGAAAGCGCAGGGCGACTACTCGGGCCCCGAGATCATCGAGCTGGTGCAAAGCGTGAGCTTCGACGGCTTGAAGGCGCGCTGACCCCGCGCGGAAGGGGGGTCGTTGACTTCAATTCCGAAGAAAACAACCTGTTCCCGCATGCCCATGCTTGATTTACAGCTACTGAAACAATAGCAATCAAGCAATCGACGCGAGCCGGCGTTTCAGGCGTCCATGCCGCACCCGTCGCCCGCGATACGGTGGCTGACGCGGCCAATTCAAGCGGGGGCCGCGGAGCTGGCTCCGCCAGATCCAGAGGCGCCGCCCCCGGTGAGGAGGAGGGCGAAAGCCGAGCTAAGCGAAGCGAAGCCTGGGGGAGACCTTTTACCTGACTAGTAGCACCGGCACATGGCAGTGCTTGAGCACCGCTGTAGTGACCGACCCCATCACCAGGTTCAGGATGCGCCCGTGGCCGTGCGAGCCCATCACGATCAGGTCGAACTCGCCATCGGTCGCGAACCGCGCGATGGTCTCGCCCGGTTGGCCCACCTCGAACTTCTTCGTGACGTTCAGATGTCCCCGTTCGCGCAGAAACGAGACCGCAGGCTCGAGCACACGGCTCGCTTCGTCTGAATAGTATTGGTCGACGATGTTCTTGCCCAACGCGCCGCGCGCGCGCGGCGGCAGCACCGGTTCGACGCTGAGCACCGTGTAGTCGTCCTCCCGGCCGAGAAGCTCGTCGTACTTGACGAGATAGTCGAGCATCTTCTGGGTGTAGTCGCTGCCATCTACGGCGAGAAGAACCTTCATGGTGGGCCTCGTTCGGTTGGGTTGGAAAGCCAGGCAATTGCAGTCTAGCGCGGCGATGCGGGCGGCGGTTGCGCTGCCTCAAGCCCGTCGGCGGAGGGTCGGCGTTCGACCGCGATCAGCATTCCGGGGTCGAACCGCTCGGTTTCACCCTTCTCGACATACCCCATTGGATTGGCCACCACGCGGCAACCGCGCGCCCGGTAGTCACTCGGGCAATGCAAGTGGCCGTGCAGCCAAAGGTCGGCCAGCGGCAGCAGGTCGTCGAGGGCGTTGCAAAAGCCGGCGGTGCCGGGCGTGAGCCCATAGCGCGGATCGGCCGAGCGCAGACTCGGCGCGAAGTGCGTGACGACCACCGTGGGCCCGGCGAACGGCGTGGCCAGCGCCGCGCGCAGCCACTGCTGGGATTCGAGCGCCAGCTCGCGGACCCCCGGCGCCAGCAGCATTTCGCCCCGGCGCGTACCGCCGGTGCTGCGCAAATAGTGGTTGGCGGCGCGAAACGCTTTCTCGCGCGCCTTGTCGTTCGCGGTCAGCGCCCCGGGCGTGGTGGCCGATTGGTCCAGCAGCGCGTCGAAGTCGCTCCAAAGGCTCGCGCCGACGAAGCGCGCGCCGCCGAATGGGACGACTTCCCGGTCCAGCCAGATCATCCCGAGCCGCTCGCACGTCGCGCGCAGCCGCGCGTGCGCGAGGTCGAAGTCGAGTCCGTCGTACTCGTGGTTGCCCGGCACGAACATCACCGGCCGAGGCCAGCCGCCGAACTGCGCAAGGGGCGAGAAACGGGCCAAGCCGAAGTCGGCGTCACCCACCTCAAGCAGCCCCGAACCCAATTGATAGGAGCCGATGTCGCCCGCCAGCACCAACAGGTCGGCGCCCGGTGCCGGCTCGGGGCGAAAGCCGGGACGCACTTCGAGGTGCAGGTCGGACAGGAGCTGGATGTTCACGATGGTGCCGCCGTCAAGGCTACTCCATTGGCGAAAACGCGCCGGCGGCCAATGCCAAGGCGACACCGCGCAAAGACTTTGAGGCATGCCGACACAGAGTGCGTGAACCGAGGCGGTCGAACTGTCGGATTTCTTTACAGCCGGCCTTCAAAAATATCGCGCGAACCAAACAAGCCATTGATTTCAAAGAGAAAAATCCCGTTGGCACAATGATTGCAACAATTTGTTTCAAGCACGTCAACTTGCTGACGCGCCTGCCCGCTGTCACGGGCATTTTTAACCGGGAGTCTTCACATGCAAACCAAACTCAGATCCACCATCGTCATCGGCGCCATGCTTTCGGCTCTCGCCGCCGTGTCCTTCAACGCCTTCGCAACACCCGTCACGCGCCAGTTCGAGTTCAGCTCGACCAGTGGCCCGCTGCAGTTCGGCCCGTCGACCGGCTCTTTCACCTATGACGACTCCATCGCCCCGACCGGTGGCGGAAACGTCGCTGGCGCCGGTCTGTTCTCGCAGCTGACGCTGATGTTCGGCGGCATTTCCTACAACAGCGCCACCGCCAATGCGGGCACGCTTTTGTTCGATGCGTCCGGTGACTTGACCGGCGCCCTGTTCGGCAACAACTGCGACGCCTTGGGCATGTGCTACACGGCGCCTATCCCCTTGCAGTTTCCGGCCTCATCGGCCGGCCCGCAATGGCTCATCGGCCTGAATACGGTCGTGCCCACGATGAACGTCGTTTACTACACGGGTTTCGGCGCAAACGGCTTCCTGCCCGAAGTCTCGCTGCTCGCGAGCCGGCTGATGCCGCAACAGCAAACCGTGCCCGAGCCGTCCTCGCTGCTGCTCGCCGGACTCGCGCTGGCCGGCATGGCCGCGAGCGGCCGGCGCGTTCGCAGGACGGGTTCACGCCCGGCCTGAAGTCGCCCGAGTGGCCGCGGCTGCCTTGGCTGGCGCAGCGCTGATTCGCGCCCCGAACCGTCGTGCGCAATGCCCGTCGGCGGGAGGCGCAAGGACCCTCGGAAGCTGGCGCAACGCCAAAGCGCCCGCCCGCCTTGTCGCCCCCCGCCTCAACCGGCGGTGCGCAACGCCCGCCGGTATTGCACCGCTTCGGCCACGTGCGCGACGCCGGTGTCTTTCGAGCCGGCCAGATCAGCGATGGTGCGTGCCACCCTGAGCACGCGGTGCGTGCTGCGTGCGCTCCACCCGAGGCGGGCGGCGGCGGTCGTGAGGAACTTCGCGGCGGCGCCGTCGAGTTTGATGTGGGCGTCGATGTCGCGCCCTTGCAGCATGTGATTGGGCATCGCCTGCCGCGTCATCGCCACCTGCCGCGCCGCGCTGCAACGCGCGCGAATGGCCTCGGTCGATTCGCCGCGCGGCGCGCTCATCAGTTCGGCAGCGGGCAAGGTGGGCACCTCGACGTGCAGGTCGATGCGGTCGAGCAGCGGGCCGCTCAACTTGGCCTGATAACGCGCTACCTGCTCGGGCGTGCAGCGACAGGGTTTGTGCGACGGGCCGGTTTGACCCAGATAGCCGCACGGGCAGGGGTTCATCGCCGCGATCAACTGGAACCGGGCCGGGAACTCGGCCCGGCGCGCCGCGCGCGAGATCGTGATGCGGCCCGATTCAAGCGGTTCACGCAATGCTTCCAGCGCGGCACGCGGGAACTCGGGCAGTTCGTCCAAAAAAAGCACGCCGTTGTGTGCGAGTGATATTTCGCCGGGGCGGGGCGGGGAGCCGCCGCCCACCAATGCGACCGCGCTGGCCGTGTGATGCGGCTGGCGGGTCGGCCGCAGCGCCCAGCGGTCGGGTGAGAAGTCGCCACAAAGGCTCGCCACGGCCGCGCTTTGCAGGGCCTCGGTCACGCTCATCGCTGGCAGCAGTCCCGCAAAGCGCTGCGCGAGCATCGACTTGCCCGAACCGGGCGGTCCCACCATGAGCAGACTGTGTCCGCCCGCCGCGGCGATTTCAAGTGCGCGCTTGGCCGCTGATTGGCCTTTCACGTCGGCCAGATCCTCGTATTGGGCCTGCGCTGAAATTGCCACGTTCGCAAGCCGCTCGAAGCCGTCATCGGCGCCGCTGGCCGCTTCATCCGATGCCGCGCGCCCGCTGCTGTCCTGCTGCGCCGCCGGGGCGAAGCGTCGCACCACGTCGAGCAGATGGCGCGCGCGATAAACCTCGGCGTCCGGCACCAGCGCTGCCTCTTCCGCGCTGCCGGGCGGCAGCACCAGCCGCGTCACGACGCCGCGCGCATGCAGGGCCAGACTCATCGCCAGCGCGCCCCGCACCGGGCGCAACTCACCCGACAGCGACAACTCCCCCGCGAATTCATGCCCAGCCAGCCGTGCCCCGTCGATCTGTCCACTGGCAGCGAGGATGCCCAAAGCGATCGGCAGGTCGAACCGGCCCGAGTCCTTGGGAAGATCGGCCGGCGCCAGGTTGACCGTTATGCGGCGGTTGTGCGGAAACTCGAGCCCCGCGTTCTGCAGCGCCGAGCGCACCCGCTCGCGCGCCTCCTTGACCTCCACGTCGGCCAACCCGACCAGCGTGAAGCTGGGCAAGCCGTTGGCCAAATGCACTTCCACGGTGACCGGCGGCGCTTCCAGACCAAGCAATGCGCGGCTTTGCACCAAAGACAGACTCATCGACATCCTTTTTTCGTTCGGCCTTGCGTGCGCTCGCGACGCCAAACCGCACCCATCTGGTGCATCGCAGGTTCGCAGGCGCCGTTAGCGCACCGCCGCGGAGCGCGAAGCGCCGTCGCGCGTTCGCGGCCGCAGTGCATTTCAGGGCGCGGCGACACCACTTGCTGGGAGGCGGCAACGGCGCAGATCAACGTGGCACGTTCCATGCAAGCCAGGTCACTGCCATCCAACGAATCCACCTCGCCATGAACCTCATGAAACTCACTGTCTGCCGCCGTCTGGCTTGGGCTGCTGGCGCCTTGGCCCTCTCCGGCGGCGCCTTCGCGCAAACCGCCGCGGCCCCGACGAGCAACGCCACACCCGATGCCAAGCCGGCCATGGTTGAGCCCGATTACACCTTGTCCTGGCATGTGGCCGGCGTGTCCGACTACCGGTATCGCGGCATTTCGCAAACGCGCCTGAACCCCACCTTGCAGGGCGGCGTCGATTTCGGCACCAAGGCCGGCGTCTACCTGGGCGTGTGGGCCAGCGGCATCAAGTGGATTCGCGACGCAGGCGGCGATGCGCGGGTCGAGGTCGACTACTACGGCGGCTACAAGGGCAGCGCCGGCCCGATCAGCTACGACGTCGGGGTGCTGCACTACCAGTACACGCGCAACCATCTGAATCCGAGCGCCAACACCACCGAGTTGTACGCCGGCGCCGGCTGGGAAATGCTCAACTTCAAGTATTCGCACAGCGTGACCAATCTGTTCGGCTTTGCGGGCAGCAAGAACAGCGGCTACTACGACCTGTCGGCCACCTTCGACGTCGGCGGCGGCTTCTCGGTGGTGCCGCACGTCGGCTACCAGCACGTCGCGCACAACCGCGACTTTTCCAACACCGACATGTCGCTCGGGGTCAGCAAGGACCTATACGGATTCACCTTGTCGGCCGCCGTCGTGGCCGTGAGCAACAAGAACTACCGCTCGCCGGACGGTCGCGACCTGGGCCGCACCGGTTTGGTCGTGGGCGTCAAAAAGGTCTTTTAAAAAAAGCTGGAACTCCCATGAAACTCGTTACCGCCATCATCAAACCATTCAAGCTCGACGAAGTGCGCGAGGCGCTGTCCGAAATCGGCGTGCAGGGCATCACCGTGACCGAGGTCAAGGGCTTCGGCCGGCAAAAGGGCCACACCGAGCTATACCGCGGAGCCGAATACGTCGTCGACTTTCTGCCCAAGGTCAAGGTCGAGGCCGCGATCGACGATGCCCTCCTCGACCGCGTCATCGAAGCCATCGAGAACGCGGCCCGCACCGGAAAGATTGGCGACGGAAAAATTTTCGTCTCCGATCTGGAGCAGGTGGTCCGCATCCGCACCGGCGAGACCGGCGCCGACGCCCTTTGACCTCGGCCGCGGCGCCCCGCCTTCCCCAAAAAACCAGCGCTCTGGAAGCACCCCCATCATGCGAAAAATTCTCTCCCTGATCCTGCTGATGCTGGCGTTCGCCTGCGTCGTCGCCTTCGCCGCGGACGCGGCCGCACCGGCGGCGGCGACGGCCGCAGCGACGGCCGCCACCACTGGCCCACCGGCCGTGACGGGCATCGCCGCAGCCGCCTCAGCGACCGCTGGCGCCGCCCCCGAACCGGTGCCCAACAAGGGCGACACCGCCTGGATGATGGTCTCCACCATGCTCGTGATCCTGATGGTCGTACCCGGCCTCGCGCTGTTCTACGGCGGCTTGGTGCGTGCCAAGAACATGCTCTCGGTGCTGATGCAGGTGATGGTCACGTTCTCGCTGATCGTCGTGCTCTGGATGCTGTATGGCTACAGCTTGGCGTTCACCGAAGGCAATGCGTTCTTCGGCGGCACCGATCGCCTGTTCATGAAAGGCGTCTGGGACAACGTGGCCGGCACCTTCGCCAACGCCGCGACCTTCAGCAAGGGCGTGGTCATTCCAGAGATCGTGTTCGCCGCTTTCCAGGCGACCTTCGCCGGCATCACCTGCTGCCTGATCGTGGGCGCGTTCGCCGAGCGCATGAAGTTCGCGGCAGTGCTGCTGTTCATGGTGATCTGGTTCACCTTCAGCTACATCCCGATGGCGCACATGGTCTGGTTCTGGCCC
>JBDTRV010000050.1:0-9777 GCA_039931475.1 Burkholderiales bacterium
ATTTGCTGGCCCATCGTCACACCGGCGCGGCGGTAGAACTCGAGTGGGTAAACGCCTTCTCGCATTTCGCCGTCTCGGCCGAACAGCTTTGCCGAGCCGAGCCAGACGCTGCCCCTTGCGATCGTGACCCGGTACCGCCCCAGCGGCACGAGCGTCACCGAAGATTCGCCTGGACGCACTGGAATCAGCGCCATCGGGGCGCCGGTATTCCAATCATCGAGGCGCACGGCAAAGTTCCTGCCGGACTTGGACGGAGCATGAAGCGTGAGGGTGGCAAGCGGGGCCCGCTGGATGTTGCTGTACCAGAGGACGTCGCCAGTGGCCGGAAACGGCTTTGCATCGCGCCTTTCAAGCACATGACCAAAGGCAACGAACAAGGCCCAGAGAGCTGCAATCCACACGGCCGCCTTGACTGCAGCAGGCCCGGCTTTCCAAGCCCTCGGTTTTTGCACATGAACGCTGCGCCGGTGCCGGGACTGGCGAGGTTCGTACATGTAGTCGCGGTCGGCAAGGCTCATTTCCACTCAATACGTTTGGCAGTGCGGAGATTGTCCGAGCGTATTTGGCGACCCTCCAGATCATTGGGTGGGTTTATGCGGAATTGTTGCTGGAGCATCGTTGGTGCTGTAGACCACTCACGCACCCCGCCTGAGAGCCAGCGCAACGCCGCCCAGGGTCAGCACCATCGCACCGATCTGGCGGGCGCCGAAGGGTTCGCCGAGCAGCGCGGCTGCGGCGCTGACGCCGATCATTGGGGTAAGCAAGGTCGCCATCGACGCGGCCTGCGGTGGCACCCGGCGCAGCGCGGCGAACCAGCTCAAATAGCAGAGGCCCATCGGGCCGATCGTCATGTAGGCCATCAGCCCGAAGCCCAGCGGCGACAGGGCGGAAAAATCCGGCTTTTCGAACAGCAGGCCAAGTACCACCATCGGCAGGCAGCCCAGCAGCAATTGCCACGCGATCGAGGTAAACGGCGGAAGCGGCAGCGCTGCGATCGTGATGGTGCCCAAGGCGAACATCAGCGCCGCGCCCAACGCGAACAGCACGCCGGGCAGTTGCTCTGCGCCGATGCTCGCGTTTTGCCCGACCAATACCGCCACCCCGCTCATGCACAGCAGCAGGCCGGCCAGCGCGCGCGGCGTCGGCCGCTGCCCGAGCACCGGCCACGCGAGCATGGTCGCCCACACCGGCATGGTGTAGACCAAAAGCGCCGCTTGGCCGGCTGACAGCCAGCGCAGCGACAGGGACGTGAAACCCATCCAGGCAAAGACGCTGCAAAACGCGCTGGCCGCGAGCCGGCTCCACAACTGGCGCGGCACAGCCAGACGTTCGCCGCGCAACAGCGCGACGGCGACGAGCGCGAGCGCGGCGATCAGCCCGGCGGTTCCGCGCGCGAACAACGGCGGCCACTCTTGCAGCAGAAGCTTCATCGCCGGCCAGTTGAAGCCCCAACCGACCGACGTGACCAGCAGCAGCAACCATCCGGTGGCGCGTGATGGCGTGGCTTGCGGTTTGTTGGGAAGGGGCGGCGGGGCGGGCACGGTCAAAGTCTGGCAACGCTTGGAGCGCTTTGCCTCGACCCGATGGCTCGTCGGTGACGACGGGGCAGGCCGTGGCGAGTGTCGCACGCGAGGCATGCAGCCTGCGTGCAGGATCATCGGCCGGTCGGTGACAGATCGGCGCAACTGTATATTGCTGCCACATACCTCCAGCGCCTGAAACATCGAACCAGAACAACGAGTGATAAGTGGCCATTAAAAGCATGAATAGCGCGTCGCGCCAAGGCAGGGCATGAAGCGCGGTCCGTACCGCGCGGCACTTCTCGCCTCGGCGGCAACATTGTTGCTGGTGCTGCTCGCGCTCAATTTCTCCACCGGCGAAAAGCGCATCGAACGCGACCTCAAGCGGCTCTATTCGGTTGCCGATCCGCAGTTTCGCCGCTCGATGAGCGTGCTGCTAGGGCCGACGATTCTCGAAGGCAACCGGGTCGAAGTGCTGCTGAACGGCGACCAGATTTTTCCCGCGATGCTGGCGGCCATCAAGGAGGCCAAGCGGACGATCACCTTTGAGACCTACATCTATTGGTCGGGCACCATCGGCGAGGAATTCGTAGAGGCATTGTCCGAACGCGCCCGCGCCGGCGTCAAGGTCCACGTGCTGCTCGACTGGCTCGGCAGCGTGAAGATGGAGTCTCGCTACCTGGACTCGATGCGGGCCGCCGGCATCGAGGTCGAGCGCTATCACAAACCCGACTGGTGGCAGTGGGCGCGCCTGAACAACCGCACCCACCGCAAACTGCTGGTCGTCGACGGCAGCATCGGCTTCACCGGCGGTGTTGGCATCGCCGACGAATGGCGCGGCAACGCGCAGGATCCGAAACACTGGCGCGACACGCACTTTCGCATCGATGGCCCGGTGGTGGCACAGGTGCAGTCCACCTTCATCGACAACTGGATCAAGGCCACCGGCCGCGTGCTGCACGGGCAAGCGTACTTTCCCGCGCTGAAGGCCAAGGGCGATCTTGCCGCGCAGATGTTCAGCAGTTCACCGTCGGGCGGCAGCGAGAGCATGCGCCTGATGTACCTCATGGCGATCACCTCGGCCGGTCGCGGCATCCGGCTGTCCACCCCGTACTTCGTGCCCGACGATCTCGCGTCCAACGCGCTGATCGCGGCGGCTGCGCGCGGCGTGAAAGTGCAAATCATCGTGCCGGGTGAGCACATCGATACCGAAGTCGTGCGTCAGGCGTCGCGCGCCGGCTGGGGGCCGCTGCTCGAAGCGGGGATAGAGATTTTCGAATACCAACCCACCATGTATCACACCAAGTTGCTCGTGGTCGACGAGCTGTTCACCTCGGTCGGCTCGACCAACTTCGACAACCGCTCGTTGTCCCTCAACGACGAGGCGAACCTAAACGTCATCGACGCCGGCTTCGGCGCCGAGCAGGGCCGAATCTTCGACGACGACCTCAAGCGCGCACGCAGGATCACGCTGGCCGACTGGCGGAACCGCCCGATGATCGACAAGCTGACGGAACGGTTCGTGTCGATGCTCAGCTTCGCTCTTTGAATGCACCCGATGTGGATCGCCCTTGTTTCCATTGGCCTGACGCTGTTGGTGGTCTGGCTCGTGCTCACCTTGAACGTGGGCGAAACGAGGATCGACCAGCGTGTGACGCGCGAATACGGCAGCGCGGACCCGCAATTCCGGCGCGCGCTTGGCTCGTTGCTCGGCCCGCCGATCGTGGAGGGTAATTGGGTCGAAATCCTCAAGAACGGCGAGCAGATCTTTCCGGCGATGTTGGAAGCGATCCGTTCGGCCCGCCAAACCATCACGTTCGAGACCTTCATCTACTGGTCGGGCTCGATCGGCGACGAATTCGCCGATGCGCTGGCCGAACGCGCGCGGCAGGGCGTGCGGGTGCATGTGCTGCTCGATTGGTTCGGCAGCGCCCGGATGGAGGATCGGCTGATTGAAAAAATGCGCGCGGCGGGAATCGAGGTCAAGCGCTACCACAAGCCGCACTGGTCGCGCCTGCCCAAGCTGAACAACCGCACCCACCGCAAGCTACTCGTGATCGACGGAACGACGGGCTTTACCGGCGGCGTCGGCATCGCCGAGCAATGGCGCGGCCAGGCGCAAGACCCCGACCATTGGCGCGACAACCACTATCGGGTGGAGGGCCCGGTCGTGGCCCATTTGCAGGGCGTGTTCATGAGCAACTGGATCAAGGCCACCGGCGCGGTGTTGCACGGCGAGGCTTACTTCCCCGAGTTGCAGCCGCGCGGCGACCTGCCGGCCCAGATGTTCAGCAGCTCGCCCTCGGGCGGCGCCGACAGCATGCATCTGATGTACCTCATGACGATCGCGGCCGCCAGCAGCAGCATCGATCTGTCGACGCCCTATTTCGTGCCGGATGAACTCGCGACCAAAGCGTTGACTGAAGCAGCGCGGCGCGGCGTCAAGGTGCGCATCATCACGCCGAGTAGCCATACCGACTCTCCCGTGGTGCGCCGTGCCTCGCGCTCCCGCTGGGGGCCATTGCTCGCGGCCGGCATCGAAATCTTCGAATATCAGCCCACCCTCTATCACAGCAAGGTGCTGGTGGTGGACCGCCTGCTCGCGTCGATCGGTTCGACCAATTTCGACAACCGCTCCTTCGCGCTGAACGACGAGGCGAATCTGAATGTGCTGCACCAAGGACTCGCCGCCGAGCTGAACGAGATCTTCGAGCAGGACCTGGAGCAGGCCGAGCGGGTCACGCTGGAAGCCTGGCAGGGTCGACCGCTGAAAGAAAAGCTGATCGAGCGGGCCGCGTCGCTGCTCGGCGCGCAGCTCTGACGACGGGCGAATCCTCAGCGCTCTTTTGGCCCCGCTGAACGTCCGAGCCGCTGGCTTCGCTAGGCGTAGCGGGCGCGCCGGTCCACCGCCTCGATACCCAGGCACTGCCGGTACTTGGTAACGGTGCGGCGCGCCACGACCAGCCCCTGCTGCGCCAGCCGGCGCGCGATCTCGGGGTCTGACATCGGCTTCGAGGGCAGCTCCTCGGCAATCATTTCCTTGATCAAGCCGCGAATCGCGGTGCCCGAAACCTGTTTGCCACTGGTCGTGGCCAGCGCGCGCGAGAAGAAGTGCTTGAGCTCGAACACGCCCAGCGGCGTTGCCATGAACTTGTTGTTGGTCACTCTCGATACGGTCGATTCGTGCAGCCCCACCTCATCCGCGATCGCGCGCAGGCCGAGTGGTTTCATCGCCATCGGGCCGAAGTCGAGAAAGCGCTGCTGGCGCGCCACGATCGCCTGCGCGACCAGCAGGATCGTCGCGAACCGTTGCTCGACGTTGCTCACCGTCCAGCGCGCTTCGTGCAACTGGCCGGCCAGCGCGCCGTTTTGCGCGGATCGGTGGCGCTGAAACATTTCCGCGTAGACGCGGTTCAGCCGCACCCGGGGCACCACCGCCGGATTGAGCGACACCGTCCAGGCCCCGCGCACCTTCTTCACGACCACGTCCGGGGTGATGTAGGCCGCCTGTGTGTTGGAGAAGCGCCAGCCGGGCCGCGGATCGAGCCGGCGGATGCGCGCGAGCACGCTTTCGATCTCGGCCGGCGTGCTGGAAAGACGCCGTGCCAGCCCCGGCACGTCGCGCGCGGCGAGCCTGTCCAGATGGTCGGTCACGATCCGGCGCGCGAGCTCGCGTTCGTGCCCGCCTTCAATCGCCGGCAGTTGCAACAGCAGGCACTCGGACACGCTGCGCGCGGCCACGCCGGGCTCCAGCGCCTGCACCCGGGCCAGCGCAATGCGCATTTCGTCGCTCGAGGCTGGGGGGACTAGTTCGGCCAGCGCGGCCAGTTCGGCCAGCTCGATCCGAAGGAAACCGTCGTCGTCGAGCGATTCGATCAGCGCCTTGGCCAGCAGCCGGTCTCGTTCGGGCAGGGGCAGCAAATTGATCTGGGCGTGCAGATGCGAAGCCAAGGACGTGGTCGCGGCCATGAAATCCAACGCGCTCAGGTCGCCGCCGGAAGCCGAAGCATCGCGCATGCTGCTGCCGGCCGCGCGATCGGCCTGCCAAAGGTCGCGCTCGTTGTCCTGGTCGTGGGATGTATCGGCCGCCGGCGCATCGCCGGCGCTTGCGATGGCCGCACTCTCGCGCTCGTCCGCCTCGGTGCCGTCGCCGTCGGTCGGCGAGAAATCGCTGGAAGCATCGGGATCGCTCTCGTCCCCTTCAAGAAACGGGTTACTGGCCATCATGCCGTGCAGCTCGTGCGTGAAATCGAGCGACGACAACTGCAACAGCCGCACCGCGCGCTGCAGCCTGGGCGACAGCACATGCTGCTGGCGTTGTTCGGTGACCTGACTGAGCGAAGACATTGGCGGGGCTCCATTTTTTTCGGCCTTTGCGCGTGCTGCAAGCCAGCAAGCGCATCAACGGGGGGCAATTCCTGATGAATGCAAAGACCATGCCAGCCGTTGGGCTTCGCGCCAGCCGCCGAGAACGCTCCTGAAGAAATAGCGAAATCTCGAGAGTGGGCGAGCGAAAACGGCGAATTTTGACTAAAAAATTGTCGAATCTAGGGGTAGATGGGCACATCGGCCGGAGCGTGAGTTGCCGGTTTACCTTGCCGACTTGCCGCAACTTTGGCTGGCAAGCGCCCGTTGCCGCGCGTGCGTGGATATGATTACAAATTAGACGGCCGAAATTCGAGCGGCGCGTGAAATATGACGCACAGTGGCGTTGGGTTCAGTGCGCGTTCTGGCGTGTTGGGCGGATGAACTTCGCAAGTCAGCGCTCCACGCGCCAACCGCGACACGTTTGCAACAAGTCTGCAGCAAGCAAGAAAGAAGCGAGCCAAGTGCATCACGCATTGATCGTCGACGATGACCTCGATTCGGCCAAACTGATGGCCGCGCTGATGGCGGGTCAAAACTTTTCAGTCGCCTCCGCGCACAACCTGCGTGACGCGCGGCGCCAGCTCGCCCTGCACCAGCCCGACCTGGTGCTGCTCGATCTCAAGCTGCCCGACGGCAGTGGGATGGAGCTGTTCGAGGACGCTGATCTGATCGCCAACTCGATGGTGGTGCTCGTCACCGGCCATGCCAGCCTGGAAACCTCGATCGAGGCGTTGCGGCTGGGCGCGGCCGACTACCTCGTCAAGCCGATCGGCATCACGCACCTCGAAGGCGTGCTGTCCAGGGTGATGCGGCCGTCGCAACTCAAATCCGAGGTGGCGGACTTGACGGCCGAGCTCGAAAAGAGCGGCCACTTCGGCGATCTCTGGGGCCGCTCCGAAGCGATGCAACAGATCTACGAGCAGGTGTCACGGGTCGCGGCCACCGGCGTGTCGGTCTTCCTCACCGGCGAATCGGGCACCGGCAAGGAGGTGGTGGCGCGCACCGTGCACGCCTTAAGCCGGCGCCGCAATGCGCCATTCCTCGCGATCAACTGCGGCGCCATTTCGCCGAACTTGATCGAAAGCGAGATCTTCGGTCACGAAAAAGGCAGCTTCACCGGGGCCGAGCGTCAGCACCTGGGCTTTTTCGAGCGCGCCAACGGCGGCACCTTGTTCCTCGATGAAATCACCGAGATGCCACCGGAGTTGCAAGTCAAGCTGTTGCGCGTGCTGGAAACCGGCAGCTTCATGCGGGTTGGCTCGGCGCAGGAGCAGGACGCCGACGTGCGCATCATCGCGGCCACCAACCGGCCGATCGAGGATGCGGTTGCCGGCGGCCACCTGCGCGAAGACTTGCTGTACCGGCTGAACGTGTTTCCGATCCAGTTGCCGCCGCTGCGCGAGCGCCCGGAAGACGTGGCGCTGCTGGCCGAACACTTCCTGACCGAGATCTGCGAACGCGAGGGCAAGAAACGCCGTTTCACGCCCGAAGCACTGGCCGCGCTCGGCGGCTGGCGCTGGCCGGGCAACGTGCGCGAGTTGCGCAACGCGGTGCAGCGTGCGTTCGTGATGGCCGCCGGCGAAGCGATCGATGGACAGTGGCTTCCCCAAGAGGGCGGAGCGGCAGCCCAGGGACGCGGCGCGAGCGGCGCGCGGCCCAGCGCGAGCCTGAGCCTGCCGATCGGCACCTCGCTTAACGAGGCCGAGAAGTCGCTGATCCTGGCAACACTCAACCACTTCGAGCAGAACCGTGAGCGCACCGCCAGCGCGTTAGGCGTGAGCATGAAAACGCTGTACAACCGGCTGAAGGACTATGCGGAGCCGGCTGCCGGCCTGCAACGCGCGGCCAAACCCTGATCAGGGGCATGGGCCCGGCCGGCCCGCCGATCGGGCGCGTGCCCCCTATGATGGCCGGTATGCACCCGGAAACCACTCGATGAGCGCCGAAGCCGTGGCGCTGGCCGATCTGCTCGACAGTGAGCGCGAAACCTTGCTGGCGGAGTGGCGGCAAAAGGTGCGCGCACTGCCCGACGCGCGGCACCTTTCCGTGCCAACGCTCAACGACGACGTTCCCAAGCTGCTGGACGAGCTGGCCGAGGCGCTTCGCCATCCAAAGCCCACGGAGGGCGACAAACAGGACGTCAAGCGCGCTTCGGTCCAGCACGGCGCGCAGCGCGTCAGCGACGGCTACGACATAGGCGAAGTGGTGGCCGAGTACAGCATGTTGCGCGCCTGCATCCATACGTTGGCGCTGATTCACGGCGTACCGCTGCGCGACGGGCAGATCCACACCCTCAACAATATGCTGGATCACGCGATCGGCATCGCGGTGCAGACCTTTGTCGTGGAATGCGAGCTGGCCGAAAAGCGCCGACGCGAGAAGCATCTGGCGTTCATCGCGCACGATCTGCGCACGCCGCTGCACGCGGTCGCGCTGGCCGCCCGCGTCCTCGAGCAAAACGGCCTGCTCGATGACCAGCGGCGCCGCATGATCGACCTGCTCAAGCGCAATGTGCGCCAGATCTCTTCGCTGGTCGATTCGGTGCTGGAGGCCCAGAGCAGCGACATGTCGGACCAACGCGGCGAGCCGGAGAAACGCACCTTGCAGCTTTGGCCGCTGGTGGAAGAGCTGGTAAGTGATCTGCAGCCCACGGCCGACCACTCGGCGACGCGACTGGCCAACGAAGTGCCGGACGACCTGCTGATTCACGCCGACGCCGCCATGCTGCGCCGCATTTTCCAGAACCTGATCCGCAATGCCGTCGCCGCCGCCCCACGCGGTCACGTACGCATCGGCGCGCGGATGGTCGAAGTGGGCGGCGGCGTCTCCTGCTGGATTCAAGACGACGGCGCGGGCTTGTCGGCAGAGCGCGTGGGAAAGGCGCTCGACGCGCCGCCGGCTGATGGCGCGGATGACGAGTCATCGCCGCGCGACGGCGTCGGCATCGCGATCGTCAAAGCTTTCGTCGAGGCACATGGTGGCTCGATCGAGATCGATGTGAGCAGCAGCGATCACGCCGGCAGCAGCGTGCGCTTCTGGTTGCCGAACCGTGACGAGGCGTAGGAATCGTCTGCACAACCCGGCGCCGCGCGCGCATCCGCTGGCAGTTGTGCAGACCATCGCTGGCATGCGCGCAACGGCCCGGCCGTCGGTTGCTCGCGTGAGGTCGGGCCGCGCGGAGCGGTCAAGATGCGAAAAATTCGAACAAAATGTGGCTTCGCCGCTTGTCGCCGCTTGATTGTTAGCTATTGAAAACTGAGCATCCAAGGAACGAGCGCAAAATGCGTTTGCCGTCGACGTCCGCGCGGCGCCCCAGGTGTGCCAGCCGCGCGGTCGGATGCCGACTCGTTTTGGAGCGCTTTTCTCGTGACCATCGCCGTTAACGCCACCACTTTTGATTCGCTTCCCAACGTGCAGTCGCACGCCGTGCGCGGCGCCTGCCCGCACGACTGCCCCGACAACTGCGCGCTTCTCACCACCGTGAGCCACGGCGTCGCGATCAAGGTGCAGGGCAACCCGAACCATCCGCACACCGCCGGCGTGCTGTGTACCAAGGTGTCGCGCTACACCGAGCGCACCTACCACCCCGAGCGCATCCTTTCGCCCATGAAGCGGGTTGGTGCGAAGGGCGCGGGGCTCTTCGAGCCGGTCGGCTGGGATCAGGCGCTGGATGAGATCACGGCGCGGCTGAAGCAGATCGCGGCGCGCGATCCACAAGCCATCCTGCCCTACAGCTACGCCGGCACGATGGGACTGGTGCAGGGCGAATCGATGGCGGCGCGCTTTTTCCACCGTCTCGGCGCGTCCTTGCTCGATCGCACCATCTGCTCGGCGGCGGGAACCGAAGCACTGATCCAGACGCTGGGCGCGAAGGTCGGCATGCGAGTCG
>JBDTRV010000051.1:0-9774 GCA_039931475.1 Burkholderiales bacterium
GGCCGTGGGACTTGGCGCAATTCGGCTTGGCCAGCTCCGGCCGCGGGCGCGCCGTCAAGAAGTTCGGCGCGCTGCTGCGCGACTGGACGACCGCGCCGCGCTGGCGCGCCGCGCGCTGGGGCATCGGCCTGCTGGTGGTCACGCAACTGATCGGCCTCAATGCTTGGGCCTGGCGCGAGAACGCGGCGCTGGCGGACAAGCGCGACGCGATCAACGGCACGCTCAAGAGCACGTTTCCGGGCGTACAGGTGATCGTCGACGCACCGGTGCAGATGGAGCGCGAACTGGCGTTGCTGCGGCAAGGCGCGGGTGCGGCCAGCGGGCGCGACTTCGAGGCGATGCTGTCGGTCTTGAGCACCGCGCTGGCGCAGCTCGCGCCGCAAAGCCCGCCGCCGATGGGGCTCGAATTCGCGAACGGCGAGTTGCGCCTGAAGGGCTTGAACCTGAACGGCGAGCAGGTCGCGGCCATTGCCGATCGATTGCGCGGCGCTGGCCTTTCGGCGCGCACCGATGCCAACAGCCTGCTGGTGCGGCCGCAAGCGGTGGCAACGGCGGGAGCGGCACCATGAGGAACGCGCCGGGACGCTTAAGGAAAAGCCCGCGCGCCGGGCCGGAACAGCGAAGCACTCGCCACTTCGAGCGTGGAGGATTTCGATGAGCTCCGTGATGCCGCAGCGCGCGGCGCCACGGGAAATGCCAGCTTGGCGCCAGACGCTTGCCGCGCGCTGGGACCCGCTGGCAGTCCGCGAAAAGCGCGCGGTGTGGATCGCGCTGGCGATCGTGGCGCTGGCGCTCCTGTGGTGGCTGCTGCTCGCGCCGGCAATCGCAACGCTTGCAAACGCCAGCCGCCAGCAACCGCTGCTCGAGGCCCAACTGTTGCGCATGAAGGCGCTGCAGGCGGAAGCACAGGAGCTGCAGAACGCGCCGAAGATCGCCCAGACCCAGGCACTGCGCGCGCTCGAATCGGCCACCACGCAGCGCCTGGGTGCGACCGGCCAGCTCGGCGTGCTCGGCGACCGCGCCACCATCACGCTCAAGGGCGCCACGGCCGATGGGTTGGCGCGCTGGCTGGCGCAAGCCCGCATCGACTCGCGGGCATTGCCGATCGAAGTGCGGCTCGCGCGCAGCCCGGTGGCCGGCTCGCCCACCAATCCGGCATGGGACGGCACCGTGGTGCTCGCCCTGCCGCCGCGCTGATGGCCCGGCGCGGCATGGCGCCCCGGCGCGAGGCACCCGGCGCGCCCTGGGGCTGGGCGCTTTTGGGCGCGCTGCTCGGCCTGCTCGCGGCGGTGATTTTTTTCGCGCCGGCGCGCTGGCTCGCCGCCGGGGTCAAGGAGGTGTCCCAAGGTCACGTGCTGCTCGAAGCGCCGCGCGGCACCGTCTGGGACGGTTCGGCCCAGCTCGTGCTGGCGGGCGGCGTTGACAGCCGCGATGCGACCGCGCTGCCGGGCCGGCTCGAATGGACGCTTCGCCCAACCTTGAGCGGCGCATCGGCGCTGCTGGTCAACCGCTGCTGCATGACCGAACCGATCCGTTTGAACGCGCGGCTGTCCACCAATGGTGCGCAACTGGCGCTGGCCGACGGCGCATCGCAATGGCCGGCTGGTTTGCTGGTCGGCCTCGGCGCGCCCTGGAACACGCTGCAACCGGAAGGCCAGCTCAAGCTTTCCACGCAAAGCTTCCTCGCCACGTTGACGGACGGCCGCTGGGCCATCGACGGACTGGTGCGGCTCGAAGCGACCGATGTTTCCTCGCGCCTGTCGACCCTGCGGCCGATGGGTAGTTACCTCGTCACCTTGTCCGGCGGGCCGGCGCCGGCGCTCAAGCTCGAAACGCTTTCTGGCAGCCTGTTGCTGGCGGGCACCGGCCAGTTCGTCGGTACGCGGCTCAAGTTCGAGGGAACGGCCAGCGCCACGCCGGATCGAATCGACGCGCTGGCCAACCTGCTCAACGTCATCGGGCGCCGCGACGGCGCGCGCTCCATCATCAAAGTGGGCTGACCACCATGCATCTTTTCCCAATATTTTCCCGCCGATTCCATCGTGCTACTGTTTTTCTAGCAAGCTTTCAATTGCTGGCGAGCGCAAGTGCTATATTTCCTTCAATTTCTGCAGCTCAGAGCGCGCCATCCAGCGCGAAGGCCGGAGCGCAACCGCGGCGTGGCGAACCCGTCACCCTGAACTTCGACAACGCGGACATCGCCGCCGTCGCGCGCACCATGTCCACCATCACCGGCCGCAACGTGGTGGTGGACCCGCGAGTCAAGGGAACGATCAGCCTCTCGACCGACAAGGCCGTTGCGCCGGCCGTGGCCTACAACCAGTTCCTCGCGGCGCTGCGCCTGCAGGGCTTTACGGTGGTCGAGTCTTCGGGCCTGGACAAGGTGGTGCCGGAAGCGGATGCAAAGCTGCAGGCTGGCTCGGTCACCATCGGCGGCAACGTGCCGCCGAACACGAGCAACCAGATCGTCACGCAGATCTTTCGGCTCGACCACGAGAACGCGAACAACCTGGTGCCGATCCTGCGCCCGCTGATCAGCCCGAACAACACGATCAACGTGAACCCGGGCAACAACTCGCTGGTGATCACCGACTATGCGGACAACCTGCGGCGCCTGTCGCGCATCATCGCGGCGATGGACGTGGCGAACGCGACCGGCGTCGAGATCATTCCGCTTGAACATGCGATCGCGACCGATACCGCGCCGCTGGTGCTGCGGCTGCTCGAAGCGGGTGGCGGCGGCGGTGGCGGGCCCCAGGGAAACGTGCCGCAGCCGGGACAACTGGCCGGCGGCACCGCCTACCGCACCACGATCCTGGCCGAGCCGCGCAGCAATGCATTGATCGTGCGCGCGGCCAATCCGGCGCAGCTTGCGCTCGTCAAGTCGCTGGTGGCTAAGCTGGATCGGCCAACTTCGCTTGGTGATTCGGACGCGGCCGGCAACATCCATGTCGTCTATCTGAAGAACGCGGACGCGGTCAAACTCGCGGCGACGTTGCGCGCGGCGATCTCGGCCGGAAATGTGGGCGGCGTGGGTGGCGCAGGCGGAGCGGCCGGCGGGACAACGGCGATCTCCACACCCGTGCAGGCATCGCTGCCGACGGGGGGGGCCAATTCCGGCTTTGGCTCAGGCCCGAGCCTGAACGCGGCCGCCGCGAATCAGCCATCGACCGGCGGGCAAATCCAGGCCGACCCATCGACCAACTCGCTCATCATCACCGCGCCGGCGCCGCAGTACCGGCAGATCCGCGCTGTGATCGAGAAGCTCGACACCCGCCGCGCGCAGGTGTTCGTCGAAAGTCTGATCGCCGAAGTCAACATGGACAAGGCGGCGGATTTCGGCATCCAATGGCAGAGCGTGCTCGGCAAGAAGGGCGACACCAACGTCGGCGTGATCGGCACCAACTACGGCACTGGCAACAACAACATCATCACGCTGGCGACGCAGGGCCTGACAGGCACGCTCACGCCGCCGCCGACTGGCTTCAACTTTGGCCTGGGGCACATGGTCAATGGCGGATACGTGCTCGGCCTGCTCGCGAACTTCCTGCAGAGCACCGGCAATGGCAACGTGCTGTCCACGCCGAACCTGCTCACCTTGGACAACGAAGAAGCGAAGATCGTGGTCGGCCAGAACGTGCCGTTCGTGACCGGCCAGTTCACCACCGGCGCGGCCGGCGCGGGCGGCGCGGTGAACCCGTTCCAGACCATCGAACGCAAGGACGTGGGCCTGACCCTTCGAGTGAAGCCGACCATCAGCGAAAACGGCACCATCAAGATGGTGATCTACCAGGAGATGTCGAGCGTGCTCGCGTCGTCGGTCAATTCGGCCACCGGACTCATCACCAACAAGCGTTCGATCGAGTCGAGCGTGCTGGTCGACGACGGCGCGATCGTCGTGCTCGGCGGCCTGCTGCAGGACGAGTACGCGGCCAATGTCGACAAGGTGCCGGGCCTGGGCGACATCCCGCTTTTCGGCAACCTGTTCAAGACCGAAAGCCGCACCCGGCGCAAGACCAATCTGATGGTGTTCCTGCGGCCGGTGGTGGTGCGCGATGCGGCGTCGATCGAGCAGTTGTCGATGGATCGCTACGACCTGATGCGCGCCGGCCAAGTAGCGGCGCAACCTTCGCCTAGCCCGATGCTGCAGATCAACGAGTCGGCCGTGATGCCGCAGCAGCCGTTTCCGAGGCCCAAGCCGGAGCAGAAAACCGAGCCGCTGGCCCAGCCGCCGCAGGAATGGTGGCGGGTCGCGCCGCCGCCTGCGCCCGGGCCGCAGCCCGGGGTCATTCCGGGCACGAACATTCAGTTGAATCGGTATTGACGCAAAGCCGAACGAGCGATGCGCCACCCCCTGCCTTACGCTTTCGCGCGCAGCCAGCAACTGCTGCTTGAGGACAACCTCGGCGACCTGACCTTGTGGCTGCACCCCTCGTCGCCCACGAGCGGCGTGAGCGAGGTGATGCGCAAGTATTCGGTCAAGCGCATCGAGAGTCTGCCGGCCGACGCGCTGGTGCAGCGCATCAGCGTCGCGTACTCGCAGGGCGAGTCGAACAGCGCGGCGGCGGTGGTCAGCGAAGTCGAATCGGCCGCGGATTTGTCGCGCATGATGCAGGAGCTGCCGGCGGTGGAAGACCTGCTCGAAGCGGCCGACGACGCGCCCATCATTCGCATGTTGAACGCGCTGCTCACGCAGGCCGCGCGCGACGGCGCGAGCGACATCCACATCGAACCTTATGAGCGGCGCAGCTCGGTGCGGTTTCGGGTCGACGGTGCGCTGCGAGAGGTGGTGCAACCGAACCGGGCGCTGCACGCGGCGCTGATCTCGCGGCTGAAGATCATGGCCGAGCTCGACATCTCGGAAAAGCGCCTGCCGCAGGATGGCCGCATCAGCTTGCGCATCGGCTCGCGCGCGGTCGACGTTCGGGTCTCGACCCTGCCGTCGGCGCACGGCGAACGCGCGGTGCTGCGGCTATTGGACAAGTCCGATTCGAAGATGAACCTCGGCTCGGTCGGCATGCAGGGCGACGTCCGCCGGCGCTTCGAGAAGTTGGTGAAGCAGCCGCACGGCATCATCCTCGTGACCGGCCCGACCGGCTCCGGCAAGACCACCACGTTGTACGCGGGCCTCGGCCTGCTGGACGCCGGCCGCGCCAACATCATGACGGTGGAAGACCCGATCGAATACGAACTGCCCGGCGTCGGCCAGACGCAGGTCAACGCGAAAATCGACCTGACCTTTGCGAAGGCGCTGCGCGCGATCCTGCGGCAGGACCCGGACATCATCATGATCGGCGAGATTCGCGATTACGAAACCGCGCAGATCGCCATTCAAGCGTCGCTGACCGGCCACCTCGTGCTGGCAACCTTGCACACCAACGACGCGGCCAGCGCCGTCACCCGCCTGACCGACATGGGTGTCGAGCCGTTCCTGCTTTCTTCCTCGCTGCTCGGCGTGCTGGCGCAGCGGCTGGTGCGTAAATACTGCACCGCCTGCCACGGCCAGGGCTGCGATGCATGCGGCCAAACCGGCTACGCGGGACGCACCGGAGTGTTCGAGCTGCTCGGAGTGGACGACAAATTGCGGGCGCTGATCCATTCCCAGGCCGCCGAAGCCGACATCCGCGCCGCCGGCCTCGCCAATGGCATGACCTTGATGCGCGAAGACGGGCAACGGCTGCTCGAGGGGGGCATCACGTCGCCCGAGGAGTTGCTGCGGGTGACGCGGGATTGACGGATCGTCGGCCGTGTTACTACTCTTTTTCTAGCTAGCTATCGAGATACGACGAGCGCTGGCGGCTGATTTTCCTCGAATTTCAAGTCAAGCTCGATCCGCTTGACGTCCAACCTGACGCGCAACGCGCGCCGCAAGTGTTCGGCAACATCACGATCGATGGCTCTTTCACCCTGGGCGGCGCAACCATCCCGCAAGACGCAATCACGCACCCCAACGCGAGACTCGCCGTCAACGGCACCCAGAGCGTGGACCTTTACCTTACGACCGCGCAGTCGGGCAACTCCAACAACAACGTCTTCTTTCACACCTATGGCGGCACCGGTTCCAGCAACGTCTTCGGTGCCCGCGGCTCGGCTGATGGGCAAAGCACCGCGCACACCAGCGTCACGTACCGGAACACCTTCACGAACACCGCCAGCTTCGCGCAGCTCTTCGCGTTTTCGTTCCTGGTCGAAAGCGGCGACCTCAGCATTTTCGGCACTGGCGATGCGTCAAGCCGCCTGACCTTGAGCCTGCGCCGACAGCCCAAAAGGTCTGCAAAAAACCAATCTCGGAAGGCTTCGTCGTGGCGTTCCTCCGCCGTTTCAGGGTCTTGTCAAGCGGAATTGTCCGGCGCACCGAGCCGCGTCTCCCGGCTAGGCGGCGCTGTTACCGCGCCAGATAGCCGCCATCGACAGGGTAGTACGCCCCGCTCACGAACGAGGCGCGGTCCGACGCCAGCCAGACCACCAGTTCCGCCACTTCCTCGGGCTTGCCCAACCGGCCCATCGGGTGCGCCGCGACCAGCATCGCATTGGTGGCGGCGTCCTCTTCGAAGCGCTCGATCATCGGCGTGTGGATGAAGCCGGGGCCGACCGCGTTGATGCGCACGCCATGCGCGCTGTATTCGAGCGCCGCCGTCTGCGTCAGGCCCACCACGCCGTGCTTGGCTGCCGTATAGGCCGGTGCCCCGGCGAAGCCGACCGCGCCCAGGATCGACGCCACGTTCACGATCGAGCCGCCACCGCACTTGAGCATCTGCGCGATCTGGTATTTCATGCCGTAGAACACGCCCGAGAGGTTGATGCCGATTACCTGCTCCCAGCCGTCCAGCGGGTACTCGGCCGTCGGCGCGCTGGGGCCGCCAATGCCGGCGTTGTTGCACGCCACGTCGAGGCGCCCGAATTTTTCGACGGCCCGTTTGACCAGCGCCTCGACGTCGGCCGGCTGGCTCACGTCGCAGGCAACGAACAGCGCCTCACCTCCGCTTTCCCGCACCAGCGTGGCCGTTTGTTCGCCCTTGTCACGATCGACATCGGACACCACCACCTTTGCGCTCTCGCGTGCGAACATGAGCGCAATCGCGCGCCCGATCCCTGACGAAGCGCCCGTGACGAGCGCGACCTTGTTTTGCAGCATGTTCGACTCCTGACCGATCAGCGTTGAGACATCGACTTGGCAGCCGGCCGCCGCGCATTGCAGAACCACACTTCTGCGACCAGCGCAGCCACACCGCTCGATTGGATTGTCGAACGTGACGCGCCGCTGTCGTTTGATCTGGCGCAAAGGGAATGACCGCTCAATCCCCCACGTCATCCGGTCAGAGTCGTGAGCCGTGGATCAGCCGCAGTATGCGAATCGTCTCGCCGAGCAATCGGTAGACCGCGATGTTACGAGTCTTGCCGACCCGGGGTGAATCGGCGGGCTGACTTTCTAGCGCCGCCCTTGTTCATGCTCGGTGCTTCGGAACGAACGCACCGCGCGCCATCACTCCATCACGACCAGATTGCGCGTCAGCGGATCGGTGGTCACCGACTGCACCCTGCCATTCGCGTCGAACGCGATCTGGTATTCGCCGAAGCTCGTCATCCACATCCGCCACAGCGGCGCGTCGAAAGTCGGGTTCTCGCTCGAGATCGGCCAGCCCACCGCCATCACGACCTGATCGCGCGTCATGCCCTTGGTGACCCTGGCGCTGCGAATCGCCTCGCGGATCTTGGGCGGGAATGACGCGATCTTCTGAGTCGGATCCTCTGACTTGACCCAGCGCTTCGCGAATTCGCCGAGCGGAATGTCGCGGCTGTAATCGTTGCCGATCGCCTGGGCTTTGCCGTTCATCTCCACCAGCACGCGATGGCGGCCGTAGCCGGTGACTTTGGCCGGCGTGCCCGGCGGCAGGATTCGCTTGCCGCCCTCGGCGTAGTTGTTGTCGCTGGCCCAGTTGCCGTCGCTGCGCAGGTTGCAGCACAAATAGCCGCTATAGACCGGCTGGTCCGCGGACGCAGCGGACGCCCCAGACGAAGAATTCTGCGCCGACTGAATGGCGGTGCAGGCGCTCAGGGTGCATAAAGCCGCGGCCGCGGCAATGGCGGACGAGCGAACGGTAAGGCTGGCGAAACGGCGGGGCATGAACAAGCTCCTTCTGTTGGGTCGAATGAAAGTACCGCGGGCATGTCGGCTGGACGCGGCCGAACAGCATTATCCGGGGCGTCCACAATACCGCTTTTACGCATCGCAATTCGCGATCTCCGATTCGATCCATGCCCGCCTACTCCTTCGAAGCGCTCGACGCCAACGGCCTGTCCCGCAAGGGGGTGATGGAAGCCGACACCGCGCGCGCGGCGCGCGGCCTGCTACGCGCGCAGTCGCTGGTGCCGCTGGCGGTCGAACCGGTGGCGGGCGGCGGCTCCAGCGCGGCGAACGAGGGGCACTTCGGCGGATCGTTTTTCGCCAAGCGCGCCTTCAACACCACGACGCTCGCGATCTGGACCCGGCAACTCGCAGGCCTCGTGTCCTCCGGCCTGCCGCTGGAGCGCGCGCTGACGGCGCTCTCGGATGAGGCGGACGACGAAACGCAGAGCCACCTGGCAGCGTCTCTCCGCTCCGAGGTCAATGCGGGTGCAAGCTTCGGCAAGGCGTTGTCGCAGCATCCGCGCGAGTTCTCGCCGATCTACACGGCGGTGATCGGTGCGGGGGAATCGAGCGGCAAGCTCGGCCTGGTGCTCGAACGGCTGGCCGACGATCTGGAGGAGCGGCAGACGCTCAAGGCCAAGTTGATCGGGGCCGCGCTCTATCCGGCAATCGTCACCCTGGTGGCAATCGCGATCGTGCTGTTCCTGGTCGGCTACGTGGTGCCGCAGATCGCCGCGGTGTTCGCGGGCACCAAGCGCGCACTGCCGTTTTTGACGGTGGCGATGCTCGCGATCAGCGACTTCGTGCGCTCTTATGGGTGGTATGTGCTGGCGGCGCTGGTCGCGGCCGGCCTGCTGCTGCGGCTGATGCTCCGGCAAGCGGCGTTCCGGCGCAGCTTCGATTCGATGTGGCTCCGGCTGCCGCTCGTGGGCAAGCTCGCGCGCGGCTACAACTCGGCGAGGTTTGCGAGCACCCTGGCGATGCTGACCGCCGCTGGCGTGCCGATCCTGCGCGCGCTGCAAGCGGCGGCCGAAACGCTGTCCAACACCGCCATGCGGGCCGATGCGCTCGATGCGCTGGTGCTGGTGCGCGAAGGCGCGCCGCTCGCGTCGGCCATCGCGCAGAAGAAGCGTTTTCCGGGGCTGCTGTCGATGTTTGCTCGGCTGGGCGAGCAGACCGGGCAGTTGCCGCAGATGCTGCAACGCGCGGCGCAACAACTCTCGACCGAGGTGCAGCGCCGTTCGATGGCGCTGGCAACGATTCTGGAGCCACTGCTGATCGTCGCGATGGGCGGCGTGGTGATGCTGATCGTGCTCGCGGTGTTGATGCCGATCATCCAGTTGAACCAGTGGGTGCGCTGACGGCATGCCGGCCTCGCTCGAAGGAAAACTCGTCGTCGCGATCTCGTCGCGCGCGCTGTTCAACCTCGAAGAAGAAAACCGGCTGTTCGACTCCGGCGATCCGGAAGGCTACATGCGGATGCAACTCGAGCGCATGGACCAGCCGGCCAAGCCTGGCATTGCAGCGTCGCTCGTCAAGAAGCTGCTGCGCTTCAACGACGACGGAGTGCAGCGGGTCGAAGTGGTGATCCTGTCGCGCAACGATCCGGTGTCGGGCCTGCGGATTTTTCGCTCGGCCGGCGCCAA
>JBDTRV010000052.1:0-9761 GCA_039931475.1 Burkholderiales bacterium
AATCCACGGCCGGCACCGGCCACTTCTACACGACCGACAAGAACAAGAAGACGACTCCCGAGAAGCTGTCGATCATGAAGTTCGACCCAAAGGCTCGCAAGCACGTCGAGTACAAGGAAATCAAGCTGAAGTGATTCGGCTTGGCTCTCGGTTCAAAAAGGCCCGCAGTCGCGGGCTTTTGCTTTTGCGCGCTTGACGTCTCTCTAAGGCGGTTGGGCACTGAGCTCGTGCGATGACCGGAGCCCGGGTATTCGCCCTCACTTGTCTCGCGCTGCTCGCATTCGCTGGCAATTCGTTGCTTGCGCGTGCGGCGCTGACGGAAACCGCGATCGACGCGGCGAGTTTCACGACCATCCGCCTGGTTTCGGGCGCCATTGCGCTTTGGGGCATCCTGGCGCTGCGCGCCGGGTCTCGATCAGGCAAGACACAAGGCGATTGGCTTTCCCCGCTGGCACTGTTCGCTTACGCCGCCTGCTTTTCGTTCGCCTACCTCGGTTTGCGCGCCGCCACCGGCGCGCTACTGCTATTCGGAGCGGTGCAGGTGACAATGATCGGTTGGGGTTTATGGACCGGCGAGCGATTTTCATCGCGCCAGTGGCTTGGCCTGCTGCTCGCGGGTGCGGGTCTGGTCGGACTGCTATTGCCGGGCCTGTCCGCTCCGCCTCTGCTCAGCGCGTGCCTGATGCTAGCGGCCGGGGTCGCGTGGGGCGTCTATTCAATCCGAGGCAGGGGCGCCCGCGATCCTCTGGCGGTGACTGCCGGGAACTTCATGCGTGCCGGTCTGCCAGCCCTGATCTTGAGCGCGCTGCTGCTGCCCTCGTCTTCCGTCGACGCGGCAGGTGTTGCCTATGCGATCGCGTCGGGCGCACTCACCTCCGGAGTGGGCTATTCGATCTGGTACACGGCGTTGCGGGGATTGACCGCGACGGTCGCGGCAACCGTTCAGTTGAGCGTGCCGCCTGTCGCGGCAGGCCTCGGGGCGCTTCTGCTCGGCGAGGCAATCACTTTGCGTTTGGCGATCGCGGCGGTCGTCATTTTGGGCGGGATCGCACTGGTGATCGTGTACCCGCCGCGCGCGGCTTGACGGGCGCCATCCGAACCCGATCGCAGATCCGATTCAAAAAAAAGCCCGCGAGCGCGGGCCTTTTTAAACTCCTCCAGCATCCCGAAACGGGGGCCGGAAGAGAGGTCGAGGCATCAGACGCGCACGGCGCGCAAGCTCAGGGAAAACTCGCGCAGCGCGGCCACGCCGCTATTTTCGGCACGAAGACACCAAGCTTGCAATTCGGCCGCGAGCTGATCGCGCGAACGGGTCGTGTTCAGCCACATCTGCCGCAGCTCTTCTCGCATGCTGGCCATCAAATCGAGAGTGGGATGCGCGGCGCGGGCTTGCGCCAGATGTGGGCGGGCCGCCGCGGGCACCTTGTCGTCATCGCGGTGCAGCCACTTGCGCGCGGTCTTCAACACGGAAATGTCCGCTTTTAACGCCTTGAGATGCTCGATTTCCTGCTTGCAGGCGCCACGAACGGCGCGCGCATAACCCGCCATCACTTCGTAGCGGTGCGCGATCAGAGCCTCGAGCGTGCGCTCGTCAGCCTGCGGCTTGACGTCGCCGTACCGCAGCTTCGGCGGTGTCTTTTTGACCTTGGCAAGACCCAGCATTTGCATCGCGCTGATGTACATCCACCCGATGTCGAACTCGTAGGGCTTGACCGAAAACTTGGCCGAGGTCGGATACGTGTGGTGATTGTTGTGCAGTTCCTCGCCGCCGATGATGATGCCCCACGGGGACACATTGGTGCTCGCGTCGGCAGCTTCAAAGTTGCGATAGCCCCAGAAGTGGCCGATGCCGTTGACGACGCCGGCGGCCCAGAAGGGGATCCACACCATCTGCACTGCCCACACCGCTAGGCCGGCAATCCCGAACAGTGCGAGGTTCAAAATGAGCATCAAGCCGACGCCCTGCCAGGAATAGCGCGTATACAGATTGCGTTCGATCCAGTCGTTCGGGCAGCCGTGGCTGAATTTGGCGATGGTCTGCTCGTTCTTCGCTTCTGCGCGATAGAGTTCCGCGCCTTGCCAGAACACCTTCTTGATGCCGTGGGCGACCGGGCTGTGCGGGTCATCCAGGGTTTCGCACTTGGCGTGATGCTTGCGGTGGATTGACACCCACTCTTTCGTGACCTGCCCGGTACCTAGCCACAGCCAGAAGCGGAAGAAATGCGACGCGATCGGATGCAGGTCCATCGAGCGATGGGCTTGGTGCCGATGCAGATAGATGGTGACGCTGACGATCGTGATGTGCGTCGTGATGAGCGCATACAGCACGATCTGCCACCACGAAAAGCTGAGCAGCCCGTGGGCCAGCCATTCAAGAGCCGAATAGACGACGGCTGAATCAAAAAGGAACATGCGTGTCGAGTCTCGCTGAATATTGTGAGGGTTCTCTAAAGGAACCGATCCGTTTATTTTACCGGCAAGCGCCTAAAAATGGTGTGTTTTAGATTGGGCAGATCGCGCTCACCCTGACGACTGACGCATTTTTGTCACTCGATCCGGCTACTTTTGCACGCCTCTCGCGCTGGTCACTGGCGCTGCCAAACAGCAGCGAAAAAGCCATCGGTCTGGTGGCGATGCGGCCAGAGGCGCAAATGCTGCCGACCGCTCGCGCCGCCAGTGCACAAATCACCTGGTTTTTCGATATTGAGCGCTTCCAACAGTTCCCCGACGGGCACGGGCACAAAGTCGCGCTGCGAATCGCTGAAGGATTGCGCGACCCCTTCGTTTTCAGCCTCGAGCAGACTGCAAGTGGCGTAGACCAGTCGCCCACCCGGCTTGAGCAATCGCGCCGCGCTTTGCAAAATGGCGCGCTGTGTCGCTGCCATCGCTTCAATGCCTTGCGGCGACTGGCGCCATTTGAGGTCCGGATTGCGTCTGAGCGTGCCAAGCCCAGAGCACGGCGCATCGACCAGCACTCGGTCGATCTTGCCCGCCAGCCGCTTGATCCGGTCGTCGCGTTCATGCGCGATCGCGACCGGGTGCACGTTCGACAAGCCGCTTCTAGCAAGACGTGGCTTGAGCGCCGCGAGCCGATGCGCCGACGTGTCGAACGCATAGAGCCGCCCGGTGTTGCGCATGGTGGCGCCAATCGCAAGTGTCTTGCCCCCGGCGCCAGCGCAAAAATCAACCACCATTTCGCCGCGCTTGGCATCGAGCAACAAGGCCAGCAGTTGCGAGCCTTCGTCCTGCACCTCGATCGCGCCGCGCAAGAACGGCTCGAGCTTGGCGAGCGACGGTTTGCCTTCGACCCGCAAGCCCCATGGTGAGAATTTGGTCGGTGCCGACCGAATCGACACTTTCGCCATTTCCTTTTGCACGTCGGCGCGCTTGGCAACGAGCGTGTTCACCCGAAGATCAAGCGGCGCCGGCTGCTCGAGGGCCTCGGCTAAAGGCCAGAACTCGGCTCCCAACTGCTGCTTCAACGGTTGGGCAAGCCAGTCCGGCAGGTTGTGGCGATGGCGTTCGAGCAAATCGGCTTCTTTGACTCCATCGCACTGCTCAAGCCATGCCTTTTCCTGCGAATCGAGCGCGCTCATGAGGAAATCGCGCGGCCCGGCAAACCCGAGGATCGCTAGGCGTCGCTCCTTCGGCCCGCTGCCGGATGGGGCAAAGTGATCGAACAGCAACTTCTTGCGCAGCACGTTGAACGTCGTTTCCGTCAGCAGGGCGCGCTCGCGGGGACCGAAAGCGTGGGCGTTGCGGCCCTTGCGCTGGTCGCGAAAGTAGTGCGAGACCACCGCGTCGGCCGGATGTTCGAAGCGCAAGGTGAGCCGGACCAGGTCGGCGCAGGCGTCCAGCAGGGCGTTGGGATGCATGGGCGGATTGTTGCATTCCGGCGTTCATGCGGGCAGAACGCACCGTTCGCGGAGCGAATGCGGTTGATATTCGCCCAATTTCAATAGAAAAGTGGCCGTCGTCGCTTGCTGGGTGAACGTTTCTTGCTATTGGTATTGAAGCAAACGTGCCAGCGCCCTCGGATACAACTGGTGCTCCTGCGTCAGCACCCGCGCGGCCAGCGCGGCGGCGTTGTCGCCCTCAAGAATCGGCACAACCGCCTGAGCCAGGATCGGCCCGTGGTCCAGCTCAGCCGTCACCAGGTGCACGCTGGCGCCCGAGAACTTGCATCCAGCGTCAATCGCGCGCTGGTACGTATCAAGCCCCGGAAACGCTGGCAGTAGCGACGGGTGAATGTTCACGAGCCGACCGGCATAGCGCTCGACAAATCCGGCCGTGAGAATCCGCATGAATCCCGCGAGCACCACCAGCGCCGGTGCATAAGCGTCGATGCTTGCCGCCAGATCCGCGTCGAACGCCTCGCGCGTTGGATAGCGCTTGTGATCGACCACGGCTGTCGCAATCCCGTGCTCGCGTGCCCAGGCCAGTCCGCCAGCGCCGGCTCTATTGCTGACCACCGCCGCCACCTCCGCGCCCAAGCGCTCGCGCCAGGCGCCGGCGCGCGATGCCCGCACGATCGATGCCATGTTCGAGCCTGTGCCCGAGATCAGTATCACAATGTTCTTCATCGGGGGTCGGTTTGCAGACATACGGAAGATGCGTTGGCCTGTGCCTTACCAACTGACCTCATCACCTGGCCGGAAGTTATCACTTTGCGAACCCTGACCCCTACCGAAGCGCGCGTGCTGGGCACCTTGATGGAGAAAGCGCGCACCGTGCCCGACAGCTATCCGTTGACCTTGAACTCGCTGCTTTCGGGCTGCAATCAACGCACCAGCCGCGATCCGCTGATGCAGCTCGACGAAACGCGGGTACAGGAGGCGATCGACTCGCTTAAAACCCTGTCGCTGGTGTTCGAGACCAGCGGCGGCAGAGCGGCGCGCTACGAACACAATTTCGAGCGGGTGGTCGGCGTGCCAGGCCAAGCGGCCGCCATTCTCGGCTTGCTGATGCTGCGCGGGCCTCAGACGGCGGGCGAGTTGCGCATCAACACCGAACGCTGGCATCGCTTCGCCGACATCTCGTCGGTGGAAGCGTTTCTGATCGAACTGCAGCAACGGGACGACGACAAAGGCGGGCCGCTGGTCACTCTGCTCGCGCGCGCCTCGGGCATGCGGGAGCAACGTTGGGCGCACTTGCTGTGCGGGCCGGTCGAGAGCGCCGCCCCGGCCGGGGAGGATTTTCAAGCTCTGGCAGGAGGCGGCAGCAGCGCGTCGGCGCTCGAAAAGCGCATCGCTGCACTCGAATCGGAGCTGACTGAACTCGGGCAGACGGTGCGGTTACTGTGCCGTGAACTCGGTCTGTCCCCGCCTGGACAAACCGACTCTGACGAGCGTGATAAAACGCAGAGCTAGGGATGGTCTGCACAACTCCGAGCGAGTGTGCGTGCCGCAGATTGGGATGAGATGCAAGGCGGAATTCGCCGCCCATAGCCGGGCGATGGGAAAGAGTTTCAACGCGGCAGATCGCTCAATCCTGTAGATGCGCGCGCCGCGACGGGTTGTGCGGATCATCCCTCCACACAGGAGACGCTTTCATGGATTTGGCATTCACCCCCGAAGAACAAAAATTCCGCGAGGACATTCGCGCCTGGGTGCACGAGAACCTGCCCAAGGACATCTCGCACAAGGTCCACAACGCGCTGCGCCTGACGCGCGACGACATGCAGCGCTGGGCCAAGATTCTGGGCAAGAAAGGCTGGCTCGGCCATGGCTGGCCCAAGCAGTTCGGCGGCCCGGGCTGGAACGCGGTGCAGAAACACCTGTTCGAGGAAGAATGCGCGATGGCCGGCGCGCCGAGAGTGGCGCCGTTCGGCCCCGTGATGGTCGCGCCGGTGATCATGACTTTCGGCAACGAAGAGCAGCAAAAGCGCTTTCTGCCCGGCATCGCGAGTGGCGAAGTCTGGTGGAGCCAGGGCTACAGCGAGCCCGGAGCCGGCTCCGACCTGGCATCGGTCAAGTGCAAGGCCGAGCGCAAAGGCGACAAATACATTGTGAACGGCCAAAAGACCTGGACCACACTTGGCCAGTACGGCGAATGGATTTTTTGCCTCGTGCGCACCAGCAACGAAGGCAAGCCACAGACCGGCATCAGCTTCTTGCTGATCGACATGAAGTCCAAGGGCGTCACCGTGCGCCCGATCGTGCTGCTCGACGGCGAGCCGGAAGTCAACGAGGTGTTCTTCGACAACGTCGAAGTGCCGGCCGAGAATCTGATCGGCGAGGAAAACAAGGGCTGGACCTACGCCAAGCACCTGCTCTCCCACGAGCGCACCAACATCGCCGACGTGAACCGTGCCAAGCGCGAATTGGAGCGCCTGAAGCGCATTGCGAAGACCGAAGGCGTTTATGACGACGTGCGCTTTCGCGACGAAATCGCGAAGGTCGAAGTCGACGTGATCGCGCTCGAAATGATGGTGCTGAGAGTGCTGTCGGCCGAGAAATCTGGCAAGAACGCGCTTGACGTCGCGGCCCTGCTCAAGCTCAAGGGCAGCGAAATCCAGCAGCGCTACACCGAGCTGATGATGCTCGCGGCCGGCCCGTATGCACTGCCGCTGATCGACGAGGCGAAGGAAGCCGGCTGGCAGGTGGACGAAGCCGCCGGCGAGCTTGGCGGTTTTCCGGGTGGCGTGGTGGCCAATGCGCCGCTGGCCTCGACCTACTTCAACATGCGCAAGACCACGATCTACGGCGGCTCGAGCGAGGTGCAGCGCACCATCGTCGCGCAGACCGTGCTCGGTTGAGAATGGTCTGCATCACCCGTCGCGGCGCGCGCATCCTCAGGATTGGGCGATCTGCTGCGTTGAAACACTTACCAATAGCTCGACTATTGGCGGCGAATTCCGCCTTGCACCTCATCCCAACCTGCGGCGCGCGCACTCGCTCTGAGTGATGCCGACCATCCTTTAGGAGACAAAAACATGGACTTCACATTCACCGAAGATCAGGATTCGCTGCGCGACGCGGTCGGCAAATGGGTCGAGAAAGCCTATGACTTCGAGCGCCGGCGCAAAGCGGCCGATGCGGGCGGTTTCGACCGCGCGACCTACGGCGAACTGGCCGAGTTGGGTTTGACGGGTCTTTACGTTTCCGAAGACCATGGCGGCATGGGCATGGGTCCGGTCGAAGCGATGGTTGCAATGGAAGAACTCGGCCGCGGCCTGGTGCTGGAGCCGCTGCCGCAGGCGTTGATCGCAAGCGGCGTTGTCGCTGGCTACGCAAGCGATGCGATCAAGTCCGAGTGGCTTCCGAAAATCGCAACCGGCGAGGCGCTCGTCGTGCTGGCCTATCAGGAGCGCGATGCGCGCTACAAACTCGATATCTGCGAAGCCACTGGCAGCAAGGCGGGCGACGGCTACAAGGTCAGCGGCTTGAAAAGCGTGGTGCCGGTGGGCGACCAGGCCGATGCGTTCATCGTGCCGGCGCAGGTGCAGGGCAAGATCGCGCTGTTCCTGGTCGAGCGCAGCGCGAGCGGCGTGGAAACCCGCGGCTATGGCACGCAGGACGGAAGCCGAGCGGCGGAAGTCTCGTTCAAGGACTCGCCCGCGACCTTGATCACTGAAAACGGCCAGGCCGCGCTCGAGCATGCGGTGGACATCGGCATCGCCGCCACCTGCGCCGAAGCCGTCGGCGCGATGGAAAAGTTCGTGGCGCTGACGGCCGAATACATGAATCAGCGCAAGCAGTTCGGCGTGTTCATCAGCACGTTTCAGGCGCTGCGCCATCGCATGGCCGACGTCAAGATGCAGCTCGAACTGGCGCGTTCGATGAGCTACTACGCGAGCCTCAAGCTCAACGCCCCGGCCGACGAGCGGCGCCGCGCGCTGGCGCGTGCCAAGTATCAGATCGGCAACTCGATGCGCTTCGTCGGTCAGCAGTGCGTGCAGATGCACGGCGGCATCGGCGTGACGGACGAATACGTCGGCAGCCACTATTTCAAGAAGCTCACCCAGCTCGAAATGACGTTCGGCGACACCATGCATCACCTGGCCGAAGTTTCGGACCGGATGCAGGACACGGCGGGCGTGTTTGCCTGAAACCGAGGAGCGCTTCGAACCCCCTGCCCGCCCCTGAATCCGGCGGGCTTTTCACTGGAGAGAACCGAAAGATGACGCTCACCCGACGCACGCTTTTGGCCATTGGCATCGCTTCCACCCTGCTTACTGCCTGCGCTTCCACGCTCACGCTTGCCGAACGCCCGCCGATCGTCTTCATGCACGGCAACGGCGACTCGGCCGCGCTGTGGCAGACGACCATCTGGCGCTTCGAATCGAACGGCTGGCCGAAGGACCGGCTGATCGCGCTCGATCAGCCCCACCCGCTCGCGCGCGACGACGACAAGGTGGTGCAGCCGGGCCGAAGCTCCACCTATGACTCCGCCGCCTTCCTCAAAAGCGAGGTTGGAAAGGTGTTGGCCCGAACCGGCGCCAGCAAGGTCGTGCTGATGGGCAACTCGCGCGGCGGCAACGCGATCCGGAACTTCGTGCAAAACCATGGCGGCGACAAAGTGGTGAGCCAAGTCGTGTTGGGCGGCAACCCAGCCCATGGCGTGCATGCCGTGGTCGGCTATCGCGAGGGCAGCGAGTTCTCCGGCCTGAGCCCGTTCCTCAAGCAACTCAACCAGCCCAAAGGCGCTGCCGGCAATGAGATCACTCCTGGCGTTGCATGGATGACGGTGCGGTCGGAGAACAACGACAAGTTCGCCCAGCCCGATGGCCGCTGGGCTGGTCTGCCCGGCAAATCCACGAACATCGGCTACGACGGCCCCTCGCTCAAGGGCGCGACCAACGTGGCGCTGCCCAAAATCGACCACCGCGAAACCTCGTTCTCGCCGGCTGCATTCGCCGTGGCATACAAATTCCTGACCGGCGAGGCGCCGCGAACGACCGAGGTCGTTCCGCAGGACAAGGTCGAGCTGTCGGGCAGGGTCACCGGGCTTGGAGTTGATCCGCTCGATGCAAAAAGTGGCAACCTCACGAACAACCTGCCGCTGGCTGGCGCGCAATTGACGGCCTATACGGTCGACACCGCCGGCGCGCGCAGCGGCAAATCGTTGTTGCAGCAAACCATCGGCGCCGATGGCCGCTGGGGACCGCTCGCGGCCAGCTCGACAACGCCGCTCGAATTCGTGGTGAGCGCGCCTGGCTACGCCGCGACCCACGTCTACCGCAGTGCGTTTCCGCGTTCCAGCGACATCGTGAACCTGCGGCCCGAGCGCATTGCCGACGCGGACCGCGATGCCAAAGCCATCGTCGTATTCACGCGGCCGCGCGGCTATTTCGACGCCGAGCGAGACACCATGCGGCTGGATGGAAAAACCGCCCTGCCCGGCGTGCCGCCGCGCGGCGCGGGCGTATCGAGCGCGAAGCTGAAATTGACGAGCGATGCGCAACGCGCAGTGTCAGGGGAGTTCAATGGCGAAACCGTGACGGGCTTGACCTGGCCGGCAGCGGATGGTCATATGACGATGCTCGAACTCACCTATTGAGCGCCGCCCGTCCTGCGCGCGGCGTCGGCCAAGTCTAAGGTCAGGCGTTGTCACCGGTCGCAGGCGAGATCAGATGCTACACATTCGATAGCTGTAAACGACCAACCAACGTGCAAAAACTCGCTTTTTTCTCTGATTTTTCTCCTCACCCGAGCTTGATATTGTTCGCCTCCGCCGCTTCACCCATCCACTTCGGATCCGACGCCATCCGTCGTGCGACGTTGTCCGACCTGGCGCGGAGTTCAATGCGTCACCAACGA
>JBDTRV010000053.1:0-9761 GCA_039931475.1 Burkholderiales bacterium
AAATCGGCCGGCAACGCGCGCAGCAAGCGGTTGCCGCGCGCAGCGGATTCTGTTCGATTCGAAGCGAAATGCCCTGTCATTGCGCAATACCAAAAAATGCGGATCGTCATAGGAGATATTAGCGCCGCCTGTGCGGTAGCGTACACGATCTTTTTTTTGCACTCATGGCCTGCAATATGCGGTGCCGCACAGCCGGCGAGCCGGTGGCGCGCTTAGGCTGCAAGGCCCAAAGATGAATCAGGAGGCGTGCAATGAGCCAGAACAACGATCCGGGCCATCCCTCGCGGGCGCTCGCCGAATGTCTCGTGAACCAGCATCTCGATGGCCGGTACCTGCCCCAGACCGTGCGATGGCTGGTTGTGGCGCGCACGGAACAGCGTTTCGACGAAGGTCTGAAGCCAGCGCTCAACGCGCAGCTGTGCGAGTACATCGACAGCTACTCGATCGAGTCGGAGCGATGCTTCCAGCACGCTGCAGAAACAGGGCCGACCGATGATTCCAGGCCGGTGGCGTCGCTGTTGCGCTGACCGGCCCCGCGCTAACTTCAAATTTTGGCTGGAGAGCACCGTGAACCGAAAGTCTCGCAGGCTCAGCGAATCCAGATTCCTGGCCGAATCGTTGTTGCTGGTTTGCTTGAGGGGCCGCCGCTTGCCGATCGTGCTCGCCGGTTCCTTGGCGGCGATGATCGAGACGCGGTTGATCCGCGGGTCGACCTGCCTGATCACCGCCAGCATGCGAGCGGACATCGAACGGTTGTCGTCGGCCGGCCGTTCATTCGACCTTCCGGGATTTTCACCGACACGACTGGTCTGCTATTTACCCCGCAGCGTGCTGCCGATGGATCGGACGGAGCGCGCATCCGGCCGCGAAAGCCGATCCGGCCCGGGCGCTGCTGTTTCGAGTAGCACGGCCACGGGTCACCGGTCCAGGCTCTGGGCATGAGCATGAGCATGAGCATGAGCATGAGCATGAGCAACGGGAATGACGTGAGCCCGATCCGCCGGGTCGAATCGCTCTGCCGGCAACACCCCATGACGGAAGCCGGCTTTTTCTCGGAAGCGGTGGTTCGCACCCACCTGAACGGGCGGCTCCTGCCCCCTGAGATGCTGTGCGCGATGGTTCAGCTTGCACAAAGGCGGTTCAACGAAGGCAAGGTGCCCGTGCTCGACGCCTGGATGCGCGCCAGCATCGACCGGCACGCGTTTGCTCGGGATCCATGTGCGTCCGAAATTGCCGCACCCAACGAGAAACTGCTGGCCGCGTTCGAGCAACTGGCCGCAATGGCACGCCAACCGGCGTGCCGTGGTCAGGCCATGTAGACCGCGATGAACGCGAGCAGAAAGATCAGCACCGCGCCGGCGGCTGGAATCACGAGCGGCACCGAGCGCGTGATGCGCTCGATCGGATCTTCCTCGGCTGGCAATTCAGCTTCGTGATGGCCGCCGCCGACGGCGGTTTTCTTCGCGGCCTGGTCGACCGTGGGCACGTCGGCGCGGGTCTTGGTGTAGTCGTCGCCGGTGGCCTGGTTTGCGTTGCTCATGATGTGTCTTTCGTCGGTTCGGTGGTGCCAAGGGCTTCGTCAAATTCTAACCATCCGGCCAAACGCTCAGATCACTGCTCGACCGCCGCGAAACCGGCTTCGTGCAACGCCGCCAGCACGCTTGCCATATGCTCGCGCGCGCGCGTTTGCAGCACCAGCTCGACCTCGACGTTCTGCGCCGCCAGTGTCGTGAACGCGCGCTGGTGATGCACCTCTTCGATGTTGGCGCCGGCGCTGCCCACGATCTGGGTAATGCGCGCAAGCGACCCCGGCACGTCGCGCGCGCTGACCTTGATCCGCGCCAGCCGTCCGGCGCGCACCATGCCGCGCTCGATGATCGAGGCCAAAAGCAGTGGGTCGATGTTGCCGCCCGAGAGCACCAACCCGACCTTCTTGCCCGCGAACCGATCCGGATGCGCGATCAGCGCCGCCAGCCCCGCCGCGCCAGCGCCCTCGACCAATGTCTTTTCGATCTCGAGCAGCATCAAAACAGCCTGCTCTATGTCGCCTTCGTCCACCAGCAGCATGTCGCAGTGGGCAGCGCGCAGGATCTCTTGCGTAAGCTGTCCGGGCCGCGAGACCGCGATCCCTTCGGCGATCGTGCTGGTGCCCAGCGGATGAGTGCCGCCCTTGATCGCATCGAACATGCTCGCAAAGCGCAGCGTCTGCACGCCGACGATCTCGGTGCCAGGCGAAAGCGCGCGCGCCACCGTTGCCATGCCCGCCAGCAACCCGCCGCCGCCGACCGAGACCACCAACGCGTCGAGCGTCGGCTGGGCCTGCAGCATCTCGAGCGCCACCGTGCCCTGGCCCGCGATGATGGCCGCATCGTCATAAGGGTGCACCAAAGTCAGCCCGCGCTGTTCGGCGAGCTCGACGGCTCGGGCGCGCGCTTCGTCCAGCGTCTCGCCGTGCAGCACCACTTCGGCACCGAACGCGCGCGTGGCTTCGACCTTCACACCGGGCGTGAAGCGCGGCATCACGATCGTCGCGCGCAAACCGAGGCGCCGTGCGTGATACGCCACCCCCTGCGCGTGGTTGCCCGCGCTCATGCAGACCACGCCGCGCGCGCTCTCGGCCGCGGTGAGCTGCATGAGCTTGTTGCAGGCACCGCGCTCCTTGAACGACGCGGTGAACTGCAGGTTCTCGAATTTCAGGAACACCTGTGCGCCGACGATCTCGGACAAGGTGCGCGATTCGAGGCAAGGCGTGTCGATCACCTGGCCGGCGATGCGCTGTGCCGCCGTTTGTACGTCGTTCAGGTCGATCATTGGCCTATTGTCCCCCGCAGTCCCTAGCGCGGCGCGCTTTCAAGCGCTTGCAGCCCCACGGCCGCGCCGACGATGGCACCCCGATTGCTAGTGCAGGATTGACCTACGATTGACATTCGCCTTCGCGCCTGCGCCCCTTCCCGCTGCTCGTGGCCTCGCCACCGAACCTGGACTCTTGATCTCGCATGTTCTATCGCATCTACCTGTGGATCAAGGACGGCCAGAACCGGCTTTGGGTCAAGCCGGCGCTGGGCAGCATCTTCGCGATCGCATTTGCGTTGTTTGCCACCTTGACCGACACGTTCCTGCCGGCGGACACGCTTCCGAGCATCAAGGAAGAGACGATCAACACGGTGCTCAACGCGATCTCGACCAGTATGTTGGCCGTCACCACGTTTTCGCTGTCGATCATGGTGGCGTCGCTGTCGTCGGTGGCCAGCGGCGCGAGTCCGCGCGCGACGGAACTGGTGATGGCCGACGACGACACGCAAAACGCGATTGCCGCCTTCATCTCGGCCTTCATCTATTCGGTGATCGCGCAGATCGCGCTTGGCATGGGCTACTACGGCCCGGGTGGGCGCTTCGTGCTGTTCATCGCCACCGTACTGGTGTTGCTGTACCTGATCTACACGCTGATCGTGTGGGTCAAGACGCTTTCGACCCTCGGCCGCATGGGCAACACACTGGGCAAGCTCGAAGACGCGGCGACCGAAGCGATGCTCGACTACCGGCGCGCGCCGCGCATGGGCGCGGGGCCGGGTCTGCCCGCGCCAGTCGGCGGTGCCGAAATTCGTGCCGACCGGGTCGGATACGTGCGCTATGTCGACATGAGCGCGCTGCAGCGGCATGCGGCCGAGGCGGGCCTGCGCCTGCACATCAGAGTGCGGCCCGGCATACAGGTCTATCCTGATTCGGTGCTGGTCCACAGCGAAGGCGCGGGCCAGCCAAACCATGACGCGATCCGCGACGCCTTCATCATCGGCAAGGCGCGCACTTACCGGCAAGACCCGCGCCACGGCATCGTCATCCTGTCGGAAGTCGCGCAGCGAGCGCTGTCGCCGGCCGTGAACGATCCGGGCACCGCGATCGCGGTGATGAACACGATCGCGCGCATCCTGATCGAGGCGCGCCCGACCAACGGGGACTCCGAGGATCCGCCCGACTACGACCGGCTGACGATGATGGATCTGGATGAAGGCGACTTCGTCACGCAGGGGTTCGATCCGATCGCGCGTGACGGCGCGGCGATCTTCGAAGTCCACATGCGGATGCAAAAGCTGCTGGCCGCGATCGGCCGCAGTGGCTCGGTCACGCTCGCGCCGGCCGCAAGGCGGCAAGCTGAGCGCGCGCTGCAACGCGCCGAAGCGACCGACATGCTCGATCAGGAAAAAAGCGCGGTGCGCGAAGCGTTCGCCGCGCTGCACGGAGGCGTCGGGGCGCGGGTCAACACCTGATCTGAGCCCGTCACGACAGGGACGACAGCTCGACCGACCCGCGCGGCGAAGTCAGTCGCGCGGCGATCCGCGCCGGACCGGCATTGACCCCGATGTCAGCAAGACCGATCGCATCGAACGCGGCCTGCAACGCGTCGGCCTCGGGATGCTCGATGACCAGGCTTTCGAGCGACAGGCCGCTGGCCGCCATCGTGGCCGCTGGATGCACCGCGCCCCATTCGATCAACGTGGGCAGCGCGCCATCGAACAGGCGCTGGCCGTCGTCGCGCACGCTGATGCGCCAGCGCAGCGCGCCGACGGCGGTCTGGCGCGAGGCCTCGATGACCCGGCCGCGATCGATGCCGAGTGCCGCCAGGGCGGCGACGGCCGGCTCAATGTGCGGCACGCGGGCGACGAAGTGGATCAACCGTGGGCCGGAGGCGGCGACCGAATGCTGCAATGCCGGAGAATCCATGTCGAACCAGCGGTTTACGCTAGTCCGTTGGTCGTTTTTTGCTCTCGAATTAATAGCAATGATCTCCAGATAGGCCGCCGGATGAGTGGCGCTGTCGATCTTGAGCAGCCGGTTGTGAGTGCCCATGAACGGATGCTCGCCGCCGGGGCCGGGGGTGACGCCGAGCGTCGCTTCGCACCATGCGACACCTTGCTCCAGATCGTGTGCGAACACGACCAGATGATCGAGCTGGGCGCCTTCGATCGCGCGCTGGCGGGCCGGGCGGGCCGCGGAGTCTTCGACGGCCATGGCGTTCAACGCCGGCCGCGCATCGCTGCGGTGTCGTGATGGGGGGCTGTTTTCATTCGATCGATCCTTGGTTCATCGCGCGGGCAGGTGCCGGCGCATCGGTGTGATTTTGGTCACGCAGTGCGTTGTTCCGGCCGGCTCGGCGCGGCCAGACCGGCTTTTGGTACTCAAGGTCCGGCGCCGCGCGCCGAAACGTCAGGTATCCGATCCTTTCATGATCGCCAGCGACCGCACCCACCATGACCACCGCGCAAGCCCTGTCCTTTGCCGACGCAGACCTCCAGCAATTTCTGGCCCCGGCCAGCGCCTCCCAACTCGACGCACTCGACTTCGGCGTCATCGGATTCGACGCTGAAGGTGTCGTGCGCCGCTACAACCGCTACGAGTCCGAGGCCGCCGGCCTGTCGCCCCAGCGCGTGCTGGGCAACCCCCTGTTCACCGTGGTCGCTCCGTGCATGAACAATTTTCTGGTGGCGCAGCGCTTCGAGGACGTCTGTTTCCTCGGCATCGCGCTCGACGCGACGATCGACTATGTGCTGACTCTGTGCATGAAACCAGTCAGGGTCAAGTTGCGCCTGCTCGCTGCTCCGGGCGCCGCGCTGCGCTACGTCCTCGTGCGCCGCGCGGTCTGAAGGCGCCGGCGCTCCTCCCCCATCGATTTCCGCAAGAAACCTCATGCACGACTGCCCATCGCCCGCGCACGAAGCGCTGATCCGCTTTCTCTACCAGGCGCCGATCGGCCTGCTGCAGACCACCTTGTCCGGCGAGATCACCATGATCAACCCGATGTCGGCGCAGCTTTTGATGCCGCTGGTCAAGGGGGGTGCACTGGTGAACCTGTTCGACGTGCTCGCGCCGGTCGCGCCCGAATTGCGCGCCATGGCGGCGCCTGCGTCTGCTCCCGGCAGCGTCATTTGCGACGCGCTGCGGGTGACGATGCCTTCCGCCGCGGGCGCGGCTGCACGCGGCGGCCAGGCGCCGCGAACGCTTTCCATTCGCCTGCTGCGGCTGGACGACACCAGCCTGATGGCCAGCGTCAGCGACGTGACCTTGGCGGTGCAGCAGGAGCAGCAGCGGCTGACCGTGCAATTGCACGACGCCTCCCGAGTTGACCGGTTGACCTTGCTGCCGAACCGCATGGTGGCCGCCGAGCACATCGAGCGCGCGCTGGAACGGGCAAGCATCGACCCGCACTACCAGTTCGCGGTGCTGTTCATCAATGTCGACCGGTTCGACCGCATCAACCTGAGGCTCGGCAAGGAGGCCGGCGACCAGTTGCTCGGACAGATCGCCGGCCGCATCAGCGCCACCTTGCGCGACACCGATACCGTGACCTCGGCCCGGCTCGGCGGCGACGAGTTCGTCGTGGTGCTCGAACTTGCGCGCGGCATCGAAGACGCCTTCGTCGTCGCCCAACGCCTGACCGACGTGCTGTGTAAGCCCGGCTATTCGGTCGGCGAGTTGCCGGTGCATCTGGGCCTGAGCATGGGCGTGCTCACCCGAGCCCATGCCAATGGCGGGGCCGACTCGGTGCTGCAGGACGCGAACCTTGCGATGCGCGAAGCCAAGCGCGCCGGCGGCGCCCGCTTTTGCCTGTTCGAGCCCGGCATGAAGCAGCGCGCCACTTTGCGCGGGACGCTGGAGGATGAATTGCGCGTTGCGCTGACCCAGGGGCAACTGTTCGTGGTCTATCAGCCGATCGTCGACCTGAAGGCCGGCTGCGCGGTCGGCGTCGAAGCGCTGGTGCGCTGGCGCCATCCGCGCCGCGGCATCGTGCCGCCGGTCCAGTTCATACCGGTCGCGGAAGAAACCGGACTGATCGGCCCGCTCGGCGAGTTCGTGCTGAACGTCGCCTGTCGCCAGATGGTCGCATGGCAGGCGCTGTTGGGCGACCACGCGCCGCGGATGATGTCGGTCAACCTGTCGCGCGCCCAGTTGATGGAGCCTTTCATTGACGCCAAGGTGCGGTCCGCGCTCGAAGCCAGTGGGCTGGCGGCAGATTGCCTGCAACTGGAAGTGACCGAAAGTCTCGCCGCGCAGGACGAACAGATTCAGGCGCGCCTGCAGGAACTCAAAGCGCTCGGGCTGGTGCTCGCGCTGGACGACTTCGGCACCGGCTATTCATCGCTGGCGAGCCTGCATCAACTGCCGATCGATGTGGTCAAGATCGACCGCTCTTTCGTCAGCAAGGTCGCCACCAGTGCCCATCATCGGGTGCTGATCGAAGCGGTGGTGCGGGTCGCGCGCAGTCTGGGCATGCGCACCGTGGCCGAGGGGGTCGAGACCGAGCAGCAGGCCGCCGTGCTGAAGGAGCTTGAATGCGAAAAAGCCCAGGGCTATCTGTACGCCCGGCCAATGGATGAGGAAGAGGCGACGCGGTGGCTGGTGGACTGGATTCAGTGCGCCGATTCCCGCGCGATCGACGAGCCGAACGCAGCCAGCCTGCGACCGGTACGGTCTGGCGGCTCGGCTACAGGCTGACCACCCCGTCGATGCAGGTCACCGACTCGCCGCCGACCCAGACCTGCCCCTCGCGATCGCGCTCGATCAGCACTCTGCCCGCGCGGTTCAGGCACTGCCCCTGCGCCGCAAGGTAGCGCGCGGGCAAATGCCTGCCTTCGATCAACCATTGCGCGAGCGATGCATTGAGGCTGCCGGTCACCGGGTCCTCGGGGATTCCGATGGCGGCAGCAAAGGCGCGCACTTCCAGCTTCGGTGAGCCTTCCTCGGCGCCTGGCCAGATCGCGGCAACGCCGACTTTCTGACCCAGGTGCTTGAGCGCGAGATGGTCGGGCGAAAGCGCCAGCACCGTTTGCGGCGCATCGAGCAGCAGGCCGAGCCAGACCGGACCGTTGTCGAGCAGCCGGGCAGCAACGATCTGTTGCGACTGGATGCCGAGGGCGGCCGCCACCTTGGCCAGCAACGCCGGCGCGGGGGAACTCATCTTGCATGGCGGCGCGGCGAAAGCCAGATGCCGCGGTTCGCGCCGCACGCGGATGAGGCCGACCGCGCATTGCTGAACCACCTCGCCCGCCGACTTCGGTTGCCCACCGGCTTCGAGCCACCCATGGCAGGTGCCCAGAGTCGGATGGCCGGCGAATGGCAGCTCACCGCCCGGCGTGAAGATGCGCACCCGATAGTCGGCGGCGGCATCGCCCGGCGGCAGCACGAAGGTGGTTTCGCTCAGGTTGGTCCAGCGCGCGAAGCGCTGCATCTCGTCATCGGACAAACCGTCGCCGTCGAGCACGACCGCGACCGGGTTGCCGAAGTAGGGGTTGTCGGTAAAGACATCGACCTGTTTGAAGCGGCGGGGATTCATGGGTTTGTCCTTTGTCAGCGTGCGCTCTTCACGGCGAGGCCGAGAAGTAAGCGCGGCGCGGAGGTTGCGTCAAGCGGTGGTGATTGGGTTCATCGCCGCTCGAACCGCCGCTGCCAGCATCGCGATGCCGGCGTCGATTTGCGCAACGCTCGCGGTCACGAACGACAGGCGCAAGGTGCGCGGATCGCTCTGCGCCGCGTAGAACGGCGCGCCCGGCACGAACGCCATGCCGCGCTCGACTGCCGCGGGTAGCAGCGCGGTTGCATCGAGTCCTGCGGGCAGGCGCAGCCACAAGAACATGCCGCCGGCGGGCGTGTTCCAGGTCACGCCCTCGGGCATCTCGCGCGCGAGCGTCGCCAGCATCGCATCGCGCTGCGTTTTGTACAGCGCGCGGATCGTCGGCGTGTGGCGCGTGAGGAAGTCGCCCTTCATCACTTCATGAGCGATCCGCTGATTCAGGCTCGGGCTGTGCAGATCCGCCGCCTGCTTGGCTTGCAGCAGCTTCGGAAACAGCGCTTCAGGCGCGACCAGAAAGCCAAGCCGCAAGCCCGGCGCGAGCACCTTGGAGAACGAGCCGAGGTAGACGCAGCCATCCGGGTTGCGCGCGGTCATGGGCAACGGCGGCGGCGTGTCGAACCACAGCTCGCCATACGGGTTGTCCTCGACGATCGGCAAACCCGCGCGGACGGCCAGTTCCGACAACGCGGCACGACGCGCTTCGCTCATCGTGCGGCCGGTCGGGTTCTGGAAGTTGGGAAGTACGTACAGAAAGCGCGCGCCATGGGCGCTAGAAGCCACCGCGGAAAGCAGCACACCTTCATCGTCGCCATCGACGCCGACGATTCTTGGCTCCATTGGAGCGAACGCCTGCAGCGCGCCCAGATACGTCGGTGTCTCGACCAGCACCTTGGAGCCGGGATCGATCAGCACCTTGGCGATCAAATCGAGCCCTTGCTGCGAGCCGGTCGTGATCAGCACCTTGGCCGGATCGACTTGCCACGGCAGGCCGGCCGCGATCATTTCGCGTAAGGGACCGAACCCTTCGCTCGCCGCATACTGCAGCGCCGCCGCGCCATCGTCCGCGAGCACCTTGGCGCAGGCGTCGGCGAATTCGGCCACCGGAAAGGTCAGCGGCGACGGCAGCCCGCCGGCGAAGCTGATGATGCCGGGCCGCTCGGTGACTTTGAGAATTTCGCGGATCACCGAAGGATTCATTTTTTGCGCGCGTTGCGCCTGGGTCCACTTCATCTGCTGGGCTCCTTTAATTGGGTGGGGGGATGGCAGGCGGTGCGACCGGCATCCGGCGCCCGATGAAAACCATGGCGATCACCGCGATGGCGAACAGCAGCTCGACCGGGCCGATGCGCTCGCCAAGCAGCGGCACCGCGAACAACATGCTCAAAAACGGTTGCAGCAATTGCACCTGGCTGACCTT
>JBDTRV010000054.1:0-9666 GCA_039931475.1 Burkholderiales bacterium
GAGACGCTGCGCAGCACCGCGCTCCAGTGGTAGAAGTCGTACTCCTGCCCCTTGTCGCTGGCGGCACCGAAAAAGTCGCTTTGTAGCGCGTGGAACTTCACGTCGAGCAGCCGCGCGGTGTTGTCGCCGCGCTCCAGAAAGGTGCCGAGCCGGATGAAGTAGAACGACTCGTCCATCAGCATCGTGCCCAAAGTCACACCGCGCGAGAGGTGCGAGCGGAACTTGACCCAGTCGAAAAACTGACCCGGATCGCGCTCGAATGCTCCGGTGCGAAGCATCCGGTTGACGTCGAGCCAGGTGGTGTTGAGGGTCTCCCAGACTTCGGTGGTGAGCGTGGTGCGCACCGCCCGCGCGTTCTCGCGCGCCGAGCGCAGGCAGGAGATGATCGACGAAGGATTGGACTCGTCCTTCACCATGAAGTCCATCACGCTCTTCGCGGTAGCCTCGCCATGCGCTTCCTTGAACAGAGGCATCAACTCGCTGATCGACAGCACGCCTTGCCAGTTCAATTCGGCCGAGCCCGAGGTTTGCGGCAACAGCTCGGTCTGGTAGTTGACGTCCAGCATGCGGGCGGTATTCTCCGCCCGCTCCGTGTACCTCGCCATCCAGAACAGGTGATCGGCGGTTCTGCTCAGCATGATCAGGCCTCCAGAATCCAGGTGTCCTTGGTGCCACCACCCTGGGACGAGTTGACGACGAGCGAGCCTTGCTTGAGCGCGACCCGCGTGAGGCCGCCGGGCGCCATCATCACCTTCTTGCCGGTCAAAACGAACGGCCGCAGGTCGATGTGCCGCGGCGCGACGCCGGACTCGACATAGGTCGGGCAGCTCGACAACGACAGCGTCGGCTGCGCGATGTAGCCGGCCGGATCGGCTTCGACCACCTTGCGAAACTCCTCGATCTCGGCCGTGGTCGAAGCCGGGCCGATCAACATGCCGTAGCCGCCGGCGCCATGAACCTGCTTGACGACCAGATCCTTCATGTGCGCCAGGGTGTATTTCAGATCCTCCGGGTTGCGGCACATGTAGGTCGGCACGTTGTTCAGGATCGGCTTTTCGCCGAGGTAGAACTCGATCATCTTCGGCACGTAGGGGTAGATCGACTTGTCGTCCGCCACACCGGTGCCGACCGCGTTGCACAAGGTCACGTTGCCGGCCTTGTAGGCCTCCATCAAACCGGCGCAGCCGATCGTGGAATCCTTGCGGAAAACATCAGGGTCGAGAAAATCGTCGTCGACCCGGCGGTAGATGACGTCGACCCGCTCCGGCCCGCGCGTGGTGCGCATGTACAGGAACTTGTCCTTCACGAACAGGTCCTGTCCTTCGACCAATTCGATGCCCATTTGCTGCGCGAGAAACGCATGCTCGAAGTAGGCGCTGTTGTACATGCCTGGTGTCAGCACCACGACCGTCGGCTCGGCGGTGGCTGGCGGCGCAGAATCGCGCAACGTCTCCAGCAGCAAATCGGGATAGTGCGCGACCGGCGCCACCCGGTTCTGGCTGAACAACTCGGGGAAAAGCCGCATCATCATCTTGCGGTTTTCCAGCATGTAGGACACGCCGCTGGGAACCCGCAGGTTGTCTTCCAGCACGTAATACTCGCCCTCACCGCTCGCATTGGGCGCACGCACGATGTCGATGCCCGCGATCGACGAATAAACCTGGTTCGGCACGTCAACGCCCATCATCTCGGGCCGGAACTGCGCGTTCTGCTCGACCTGCTCGCGCGGCACGATGCCGGCGCGCAGGATTTCCTGGTCGTGATAGACGTCGTGCAAAAAGCGGTTCAAGGCGGTAACCCTTTGCGCCAGGCCCTTTTCCATGCTCGCCCATTCATGCGCGGGAATCACCCTCGGGATCAGGTCGAACGGAATGAGACGCTCGGTGCCCGCGCCGTCTTCGTCCTTCGCGCCGTAAACCGCGAAGGTGATGCCGACCCGGCGGAAGATCATCTCCGCCTCGTCGCGGCGCGCGCGCATGACTTCGTCGCTCTGGCCCGAGAGCCATTTCGCATAGCCGCGGTAGTGCGGCCGCACGCCGCCGCCTTGGGCTTGCGACTGCGCCATGACATTGGGACCGGAACCGAGCGACTGCGACTGCCCCTGCGTTTGCGCCTGGGACAACAACTGCTCAGCGGCCTGCCCCGAGCTGTGCGGCGATTCATAACCCGCGTCGGCGTACATCTCGTCGAATTTTTGCATTTGGCTCGCGGCCTCCATATTTCTGAGACGCTCTGCCCGACCTTTGCTGCACCTGCGGTCGCGCCTAGCCTTCTCAACAGGATAGCAACATGCGCGCCAACCGAAAGCCGCGCAAACCCGCACCGATGCACCGCAACGAGGCACGCCCCGTCTTCGGCGCACCAGGTTGGACCGTTAGCGGGCGAACGATTGACGGCGCAGAAGCCAAGCGCGGCCGACTCTCAAGGCCGCGTCTTCAACCCATGACGCCAGTAGCGCAGGCTCGCCTCTCGTTCGCACTCAACCGTCCGCGGCGCCGAGGAACTCCACTGCGCGGCACCGCAATGCGCGTTGTCGTACAGCTCGATGCCGAGTGATTCGTAACGCGCAACGACCGGCGCCGCTGGATGGCCGAAGCGATTGCGCCAGCCCGCCTGCACCAGGGCGATGCGCGGATGGACGGTGGCCAGAAACCCATCGCTGCTCGACGTCTTGCTGCCATGGTGCGGCACCAGCAGCAGATCGGCCGGCGCCACGCCGTCGGCTACCAGCCGCGCTTCCTGCGCGGCCTCGATGTCGCCCACGAGCAGCGCGGACGCGCGGCCGTTTCCCACCCGCAGCACGCAACTGAGCGAATTGGGCTTGGCGCCGTCCACATAGTCAACCGGGCGCGGGTGCAGCACCTCGAAGTGCACTCCGTCCCAGTCCCACTGCTGGCCCGCCTCGCAGCGGCGCGCCCCGCGCACCTGCTGCAGGGGATGGTCCGGCGCGATCGAACTGACCAGCTCGGTCCGAGGCTGCATCGCGAGCACCGAGTCGGCACCGCCGCTGTGGTCGGTGTCACTGTGGCTGATCATGAGCATGTCGAGCCGCTCGCCCTGCGCGCGCAACAGCGGCACGAGCACGCGGCTGCCGGCGTCGCTCTCGCTCGAGAAGCGAGGGCCGGCGTCGTACAGCAGCGCGTGATGCGCGGTGCGAACGAGCACCGCGTTGCCTTGGCCGATGTCGGCCGCCAGCAGGTCGAACTCGCCCGGCGCCGGCCGCGGCGCCTGCCACAGCAACAGTGGCAAAAGAAGCGGCAGGCCGAGCAGTCGCAGCGCCGGCGGCAAACGAAGCACCAGCAGCAGACCGCCCGTGACACGGTGGCGAACGGCAGCCCCGCCAGCATTCCCAGAAACGCGCCGAGCGCCTGCACCGCGAGCGCGGCCAGATCCCACAGCGGCGCGAACAAAACCCCGCCCAGCGCGAGCGGCGTAACCACCAACGTGACCCACGGAATCGCGATCGCATTGGCCGGCAGGCCGACCAGCGAGAGCTGGTTGAACAGCAGCAAGGTCAGTGGCGCGAGCGCGAGCGTGATCAGCGCCTGCTCGCGCAGCGCTTGCCATGTCTTGGCGCCGAATTTGGCATGAAATGTGCCATCACCGCTCGTCGGCTGGTCGTTTTCAGCTCCTGAACTGCTAGCAAACAAGATACCGACCGCAACAAAGCTGAGCCAGAACCCCGCTTGGGTCAGCGCCCACGGATCGGCCATGGTGACGACCGCGCAAGCCACCAGCCAGACCTGCGGCCACGGCCAGCGCCGGCCCGACAGGCGCAGCAACCCGACCGTGGCAAGCATGAGCACGGTGCGCTGCGCCGGCACGCCCCAGCCGCTGAACAGCGCATAGCCAGCGGCCAGCAGCACACCGCCGACCAGCGCGGCGTGCTGCGCTGGAAACGCCAGGCACAGCCGGGCCGAGCGGCGCCAGAGCCAGCCGGTCAGCAGCGCCGCGAGCCAGGCGAACATGGTCACGTGCAGCCCCGAAATGCTCATCAGATGCGCGACGCCGGTGGCGCGGAACACGTCCCAGTCGGCGCGCTCGATCGCGGCCTGATCGCCGGTCACGAGCGCCGCGAGAATGCCCGCCGCCTGTCGATCCGCCACCCGCGCAAGGATCGCATCGCGCACCGACTCGCGCGCCCGCTCGACCGGATGGCGCCAGGTCACTGCGAGCCGCACTGGCGCCGGGTCGTTGCGGCCGGTACGCAGGTAGCCGGTGGCCTGCAGGCCCTGCTCCCAGAGCCACAGCTCGTAGTCGAAGCCGTGCGGATTGACGTTGCCGTGCGGGCTCTTGAGCCGCGCCGTCAGTTGCCAACGCTCGCCGGCGTGCAGCGGCTCGGCAGGCGACGCATCGGACCCAGGCCGAGCGTTGTACCAACTCAGTTGCACTTGTGGCGGAACGCGCACCTCGGCCGCGCCCTGCCGCGCCGACTCGACCTCAAAGCGAAAGCGCTGGCCGAGTTCTCCGCGCTGCGGCATGGCGCTGACCACTCCCACCAGCTCCACATCCGCGCCTTCCATCTGCCGATCGAGCGCGGTCTGCAAATAGGCATGGGCGCGCAGACCGGTGGCGCCAAACGCGAACGCCACTGCCGCGGCCAGCAGCAGCGCGGGCCGAAGCCACGTCGCTATCTTTTCAAGAGCTAGAAACCACCAACCGCCGAGCGCAAAGGCCACAAAAACCGCGTAAATCGGCGTGTCGAACAGCTCGCGCTGTTGCAATTGCAGCGCCGCGCCCAGGACCAGCCCGAGCGGCAATGCCGCGATCCCCGCGGCGCCGGAATCGCTGCGTCGCGCGGTGATGGTCATGGCCGCGATGCTAAATCCGAGGCCGGCGCGCGGCCGAGAACAATCGCGCACAACCGGCGGTTTGCGGACCTTGGCGAGCCGGCGCTTGCGCTACAGCGGACCACCCGCTTCGCGCGCGCAATCCCTGCCGATGGCGCAAGACTTGCTAGTATGGTCCGAGCGAGCCGACCGGTTCAACAAGGCTCGCATTGCCACCCAGAACAAAGAAAACAAAGACCGCCATGTCGATCCACGCCGCCCTGCACCACGTCACCCACTACCGCTACGACCGGCCGGTGCAACTCGGACCGCAGGTGGTGCGGCTGCGGCCCGCGCCGCACTGCCGCAGCAACGTTATTTCCTACTCGCTTTCCGTCGAGCCGGCCGGCTACTTCATCAATTGGCAGCAGGACCCGTTCGCGAACTATCAGGCGCGGCTGGTGTTTCCGGACAAGACGACGGAGTTCAAGATCACCGTCGACCTCGTGGTCGAGATGGCGGTCTACAACCCGTTCGATTTTTTCCTGGAGCCATCGGCCGAAGACTTCCCGTTCCAGTACGACCCGGCGGTCAAGGAGGAACTGGCGCCATATCTGGCGGTGGAGCCGATGACGCCGCTGGTCGCGGACTACCTGAAGAAGGTCGACCTGAAAAAGCAGGCCACCATTGACTTTCTGGTCGGCATCAACCAGCAGGTCGCGCGCGACATCCGTTACCTGATCCGCATGGAGCCGGGCATCCAGACACCAGAGCAAACGCTTTCGAGCGGCTGCGGCTCCTGCCGCGATTCCGGCTGGCTGCTGGTGCAATTGCTGCGCCGGCTGGGGCTGGCGGCGCGCTTCGTCTCGGGCTATCTGATCCAGCTCACGCCCGACGTCAAGGCGCTCGATGGCCCGAGCGGCACCACGATCGACTTCACCGATCTTCACGCCTGGTGCGAGGTCTACCTGCCGGGCGCCGGCTGGATCGGCCTGGACGCCACCTCGGGCCTGCTCGCCGGCGAAGGCCACATCCCACTGGCCTGCACGCCGACACCGTCGAACGCGGCGCCGATCGAAGGGGGAGTCGGCGCGGCCGAGGTCGAATTCAGCCACGACATGCGCATCGCGCGCCTGTTCGAATCGCCCAGGGTGACTAAGCCGTACAGCGACGAGCAATGGGCGGCGGTGCTCGAACTCGGCGCGGCGGTTGACGCCGATCTGGAGGCCAACGACGTGCGGCTGACCATGGGCGGCGAGCCGACCTTCGTCGCCGTGGCCGACCGCGACGCGCCCGAATGGAACACCGACGCGCTCGGGCCGACCAAGCGCGGTTTCGCTACCGAACTAGTGCAAAAGCTGCGCGCCGAATACGGCGAAGGCGGCTTCCTGCATTTCGGCCAGGGCAAGTGGTATCCGGGCGAGCAGTTGCCGCGCTGGGCGCTGTCGATCCTGTGGCGGGCCGACGACGAGCCGGTCTGGAACGACCCTTCGCTTTTTGCCGACGAGCGCGAGCCGAGCCACTACACGAGCGAAGATGCGCAGGCGTTCATCCGCCTGCTGGGCGAAAAGCTCGGCGTCGGCAGCGACACCGTGATGCCCGCGTTCGAGGACGTCTGGTACTACCTCTGGCGCGAGCGCAAACTGCCAGTGAACGTCGATCCGTTCGAGTCGAAGCTGGACGATGAGCTCGAGCGCGCCCGCCTGCGCCACGTGTTCGGGCAGAAGCTCGATTCGGTCGTCGGCTACGCGCTGCCGCTCAAGGCCGATCCGGATTCGGGTGGCCCGGTCTGGAGCACCGGCCACTGGTTGCTGCGCGACGAGCGCATGTACCTGGTGCCGGGCGACTCGCCGATGGGCTATCGCCTGCCGCTCGAATCGCTGCCGTGGGCCAAGGAGTCGGACCGACCCTATCTGATCGAGCCGGATCCGTATGCGCCGCGCGATGCGCTGCCGGCCGCGGCCACACTGCGCTCGCAGAACGAGCAGGTTCGCGAGCCGGTTCGCAGCGCGCCCTCGGCATCGGTCGGCCATGGCGGCGCTGCATCAGGCGGTGTGGCCGCCGTGCCGGCGCGCGCCGGATTGGCTCCGTCGTCCGGCGCAAGCAGCGGTCCGGCATCCGCCGGCTCCGCCCTCGGCGCCATGGAAAAGCAGGCCGCGCCGTCGTCAGCCGTGACTCAGCGCGAGCCGAAACGCGGCGAGTCGGCCTACTGGATCACGCGCGGCGCCCTGTGCGTCGAAGCGCGCGATCCAAGGCGGGCGAACGGGCCACAGGCTGAAAAGCAAGGCGCCGAAAGCCGCGCCCTTTACGTCTTCATGCCGCCGGCGTCTCGGCTCGAGGACTATCTGCAACTGGTGAGCGCGGTCGAAGCCACCGCGAGCGAGCTTGGCGTGAAGATCGTCCTCGAAGGCTATCCGCCTCCGCGCGATCCGCGCCTCAAGGTGCTGCAGGTCACGCCCGACCCCGGCGTGATCGAAGTCAACATCCATCCCGCGAAGAGCTGGGATGAACTGGTGCAGCACACCGAGTTCCTGTACCAGGCCGCATTCGAAACCCGCCTCTCGGCCGAAAAATTCATGACCGACGGCCGCCACACCGGCACCGGCGGCGGCAACCATTTCGTGATGGGCGGCGCCACGCCGGCCGACAGCCCTTTTTTGCGTAAGCCCGAACTGCTCGCCAGCCTGCTCGCCTACTGGCACAACCACCCTTCCCTGTCGTATCTGTTCTCGGGCATGTTCATCGGCCCGACCAGCCAGGCGCCGCGGGTCGACGAAGCGCGCAACGACCAGGTCTACGAACTGGAGATCGCGCTGCGCGAAATCCAGAATGCGAGGGACGAGCGGGGTGAAGGGATGCCTCCCTGGGTCGTAGACCGCGCGTTGCGCAACATCCTGGTCGACGTGACCGGCAACACCCATCGCAGCGAGTTCTGCATCGACAAGATGTATTCGCCCGATTCGAGCACTGGGCGCCTGGGCCTCCTGGAACTGCGCGCGTTCGAGATGCCGCCGCACGAACGCATGAGCATCGCGCAGCAACTGCTGCTCAGAGCGCTGGTCGCGCGCTTCTGGAAGTGGCCGCAGCGCCAGCCGCTCGCGCGCTGGGGCACCGCGTTGCACGACCGCTTCTTGTTGCCGACGTTCGTCAAAATGGACTTCGACGACGTCATCGCCGACCTGTGCTCGGCCGGCTTTCCGTTCGACCCGGCCTGGTTCGCGCCGCATTTCGAGTTCCGTTTTCCCTTGGTCGGCTCGCTTGCGGCACGCGGCATCCAACTCGAACTGCGGCACGCGCTCGAGCCCTGGCATGTGATGGGCGAGGAAGGTTCGGCCGGCGGCACGGTGCGCTATGTGGATTCGTCGCTCGAGCGGATCGAAGCACTGGTGACCGGCCTGAACGAAAGCCGCTATGTGCTCACCGTGAACGGCGAGCCGCTGCCGCTGCAACCGACCGGGATCCAGGGCGAGTTCGTTGCCGGCGTGCGATACAAGGCCTGGAACCCGCCTTCGTCGCTGCACCCGACCGTGGGCGTTCATGTACCGCTGACGTTCGACCTGGTCGACACCTGGAATCGGCGTTCGATCGCGGGCTGCCAATACCACGTGACGCACCCGGGCGGCCGCAACTACGGCGGCTTTCCGGTCAACGCCTACGAGGCCGAAAGCCGACGCATGGCGCGCTTCACTCGGATGGGACACACGCCGGGCCCGATGGACGTGCCGCCGGCGTCGATCGACCTGCCGGCGAACCGCGAGTTTCCCTTCACGCTCGACTTGCGCTGAGCGCGTTCACCTCGCCTGCAACGGCTGGATCACGGGTAACTTGTAACTAAAAGTACACAAATTCCGCACAGCGCCTCAAAAAGATCGGTTCGGCTCCCTGGCGTTAGCGAATGACTTGGTTTGTTCGTGGTTTGATTGGGAACACTCAAACACAAGGACACCCTCAACATGAGCATCGATTTGGCGATCGAAACCGCGTTTCACGGCCCCATTCCCTTGAACCTCAGCATCCTGGACCACGAGTTGCAAATCCAGCCGATGGTCATCACCGAACAGGGCGCGACCACCGTTGCCGAAGGGCAACTCATCCACGGCGCGAAAACTGGTGCGGTCGACCGGGTTCACTATCGTCTCGAAGTTCGCAATCACCGCCTCACCTCGTCCAAGCGCCGGCTGGAATTGGCCGGATCGCGGGCAGCACTTGCCGGCATCGCGCCGGCGTGGACTGGCGCGGTGGACCATCTGCTGGCGTTGTTCGCCCAGCACCTGGCGCTGGATCCGGACTTCGACCGGATCCAGATCGCGTTTCCGCTGGAACTGGCCGAAGTCGGCTGAGCGGCAAAGAGCCCGGCGCAAGCGGCCACGCGCCGGAGCTTGGCGTTACGGCCCGATCGGGCGGATCACGCGACACGGGTTTCCGGCCGCCAGCACATCGTCCGGAACGTCGCGCGTGACCACGCTGCCGGCGCCGATCACCGAGCGCGAGCCGATGCGCACGCCCGGCATGATGATCGCGCCGCCGCCGACCCACACATCGGAGCCGATGTCGACCGGCTTGCCGAATTCCTTCTCGCGCCGCTCCCGGGCATTCATCGGATGCAACGCGGTGTAGATTTGCACCGCCGGGCCGAACAGCGTGAAGCTGCCGATGCGCACTTGGCACACGTCGAGCACCACGCAGTTGAAGTTGAAGTAAACCCGCTCGCCGAGTTCGATATTGCTGCCGTAGTCGCAATAAAACGGCGGCTGCATCCAGACGGTGTCGCCGCCCTGGCCGAGCAACTGGCTCAACAAGCGCCGCCGCTCCTCATGCTGCGCTTCCCGGGTCGCATTCAGCGTCTGGCAAAGATCGCGGGCGCGTTCCCGATCGGCCACGAGGCGCGGATCGTGCG
>JBDTRV010000055.1:0-9588 GCA_039931475.1 Burkholderiales bacterium
CGGCACGAACCCGGCACCAATTCCCTGGATCGGATGCGGCCCTGGCTGCCCTCCTGACAGCACCGGCGACTGCGTCGGCTCCACCGCGAACACTTTGAGTTTCGGCCACTTGGCCTTCAGCACCTTCGCGCACGCCGTGATGTGGCCGCCGGTGCCGACGCCGGTGATGATCGCGTCCAGCCCGTCGGGGAAATCGGCCAGAATTTCCTGCGCGGTCGTGCGCTCGTGCACCTCCACGTTGGCCGCGTTTTCAAACTGCTGCGGCATCCACGAGTTGGGGGTTTCCTTGACCAACTCTTCAGCCCGCGCGATCGCGCCCTTCATGCCTTTTTCCTTCGGAGTCAAATCGAATTTGGCTCCGTACGCGAGCATTAGCCGGCGCCGCTCGATCGACATGCTGTCCGGCATCACGAGTATCAGCTTGTAGCCCTTGACCGCGGCCACCATCGCGAGGCCGACGCCGGTGTTACCCGAAGTCGGCTCGATGATCGTGCTGCCTTGCTTGAGCTGCCCCGATTTTTCCGCCGCCTCCACCATCGCCAGCGCGATCCGGTCCTTGATCGAGCCGGCCGGGTTCGCGCGCTCCTGCTTGATCCAGACTTCGGCGCCGTTGCCGAACAGCCGGTTCATGCGCACGTGCGGCGTGTTGCCGATGGTCTTCAGGATGTTCTCGGCTTTCATGGGATGCTCCTTATTGCGGGTCGGATTGGTGAATCTGGTTTCGATCCATTATGGCGAGGTCGTCGTTCGATCGCGGGCCAACGCCTCGGCCACCTTAATGCCGTCGACGCCGGCCGACAGGATGCCGCCCGCATAGCCGGCGCCCTCTCCGGCCGGATACAAGCCGCGCAGGCTCGGGCTTTGCAGATCGTCGCCGCGCGGGATGCGCAGCGGCGACGAAGTGCGGGTCTCGACCCCCGTGAGTACCGCGTCCGCCATGTCGAAGCCTTTGATCTTCTCGCCAAAAACCGGCAGTGCTTCGCGGATCGCGGCCGTTGCATAGCCGGGCAGCGCGCTTGACAGGTCGGTTGGCAGCACGCCGGGCCTGTACGAAGGCTCGACCGTGCCCCATTGGGTCGAAGCCCGCAGCCCGAGAAAATCCCCGACCCGCTGCCCCGGCGCGCGATAGTCGCCGCCGCCCAACCGATAAGCGCGCGCTTCGAGCTCGCGCTGAAACGCGATGCCGGCCAGCGGATGGCCCGCCGCCCCAGCGGTGTGTCCGGCCGTTTCCGCCGGCTCGAACGACGCATAGTCGCCCGGCTCGATGCCGACCACGATCCCCGCATTCGCATTGCGCTCGTTGCGCGAATACTGGCTCATGCCGTTGGTCGCCACGCGTCCGATCTCCGACGTGGCAGCCACCACCGTTCCGCCGGGGCACATGCAGAAGCTGTAGACCGAGCGGCCCACGCCTTCGCCCTGTGTCGCGTGATGCACCAGCTTGTAGTCAGCCGCGCCGAGAAGTGGATGCCCGGCATGGCGGCCCCAGCGCGCACGGTCGATCAGGCCTTGTGGATGCTCGATCCGAAAGCCGATCGAAAATGGCTTTGCCACCATTGCCACGCCGCGCTGATGCAGCATCTCGAAGGTATCGCGCGCGCTGTGGCCGACCGCGAGCACGACCTGCTCGGCTGCGAGTTCGGTGGTTTCCCCGGTGGCAGCATCGACCACGGCGAGCCCGCGCAACCGCCCGCCCTCGATCAGCAAGTCCGTCACCCGTTGCTGAAACCGCACTTCGCCGCCGAGCGCCGTGATCCGCGCGCGCAGGTTCTCCACCACCTTGACCAGCTTGAAGGTGCCGATGTGCGGATGCGCGGCCACCAGAATCTCCTCGGGGGCGCCGGACTTGACGAACTCGTTCATGACCTTGCGCCCAAGCCAGCGCGGATCCTTGATCTGGCTGTACAGCTTGCCGTCCGAGAACGTGCCCGCACCGCCCTCGCCGAACTGCACGTTCGACTCCGGATCGAGCACGCCGCGCCGCCACAGGCCCCAGGTGTCCTGCGTCCGCTCCCGAACGCTCTTGCCGCGCTCCAGCACGATCGGCTTCAATCCCATCTGCGCGAGCGCCAGCGCGGCGAAGATGCCGCACGGCCCGAAACCGACGACGACCGGCCGCGGCGACGGCGCGGCGCTTGCAGCGACCGGCGGCTGCCAGCGCATGTCGGGTGTGCGGCAGATCCGCGGATTGCCGGCATGGCGCGCAAGCAGCGCGTCCTCGCCTTGCCCATCCACCAGCTCGACGTCCACGATGTAGACGACTTGCAGCGCCGCCTTGCGTGCATCGAAGCTCCGCTTGAACAGCTCGATGCTCCGGATCGAATCAGGCTCCACGCCCAAAGCGCCAGCCACCGCGCCTTGCAGCGCATCCGGCGCGTGATCGATCGGCAGCTTGATTTCGGCGAGGCGCAGCATCGTTCGTCTTTAGCGAGCGCGCAGCACCAGCAACCCCTCGGCTGCCACGTCGTTGCGCGGGCCGTTCGGGCCGACCCAGGCGAATCCGGAAACAAGGTATTTGACGACAGCGAATTCAGCACCCGGACCGAAAAACAGCACCTGTGCGTCCCGCACGTCAAACCCTCCGCCAGGATCGTTCGGGCCACTCGTCGAGCAGGTCCGCCGGAGCCTCATGCCATTGGCGTTCAGAGGTGCGACGCAGTCGACGATCGCGCCGCCCTCCCTGCGACCGGCGATCAACTGATGCCCGGCCGAAGGGTCGATCACCGATCGCGGCTCACCTTCGAGCACATTGCGCTTGAGCGGCAAGGTCACGCTCTGGGTAAAGCCCTCCATCTCGAACTCGAGACGCAGTTCTCCATGGATCGGGCTTTGGGTCGCCAGCGTGAGTTCGGCGCTGCGAACCGAGCCGTTGCCAAGCGGCGGCGCACCTTCGTAGCCGCCTCGGTAGCGCTTTGCGGTGACCGGCGTCGCATCGGCCAGCGCATAGACGGTTTGCGGCGTGCGCGGGAACGGCGCCAGCGTCTTGCCCAGGATGAAATCCATCATCGCTTTGTGGTCGCTGTACTGCAGCGCCATTCGATGACGGGTGTGCGTTTCCTGACCGACCGCTACGTGGCGCGATTGCCGATCCCGCTGCAGCAGGCCCCACCAGAGTTCGCCCGGCGCTTCGGTGTGGCCGCTGGCGATCAGGTCCAGCTGGATCGGAAGCGCGGCCGTGCCCCAGGTCGGCAGGGCCGGCGGCAGGCCGTGTTCACGCAAACCGACCAGGGTGCGGTCGCGGAAAGCGCCGATCGCGCCCCAGTAGTCGGCCGGGTAAAAGCCGAGCGCCGTCTGCCCGCAGAAGGTCGAATCGGCACCGTTGAAATGCCACGGGATGTTGGCGCGGTGGATGATCATCGTGAAACGGTCGCACGGCATGATCGGGTTGTCGCCCTGCCCTACCGGTGAGGACAGCACGACTGGCGTACCCGGAGCGCCCGGAATGTTCGGCGTGTTCTGCGCGCCCGGCGTGGTCAGTGCGGACCCTGGCTGCGCGGCGGCGCTTCGCGGATCGGAGCCTGACGCGGCGGCCGAGGCCCCGAAGATTTCCTTGACCTTGGCGCTGAAAGCCGCCGGGTCCTGCAACCTGCCAAGCCACTGACCCGCCTTCGCCCCGTTCCGGAAGATCTGGTGCTCCGGCACCCCCGTCAGGCCCAGACTTGCAAGCTCGGCCGGAAATTTGTTCCATGGCACCCACTGAACGCTGGCGAATGTCACGCCGTGACCGAAGTTTTTCGTGAGGCTGGCAAACGCATCGTCCACCGCTTTTCCGCAGTAGCCGCAGCGCATGTCGGGGCTGTTGAACAACACCACGGTTTGCGGGTTGACGCGCAGGAATTGCATGAGGTCCCTCGGTGCGACCCCGATCACCTCGGCCGCGCTGGTTGGCCCGGCAAGGGTCAACGCGGTGCACAGCGCGAGCAGCGATCGGGCAAGGAAACGGATTGCGGACATCGAATCGGTTCGTCGGCAGGCAGGGTGCGAAACGATACCGCAACGCCGCGATCGAAACGGCGCTCGATCGCTCGATCGGCCGTATCCAGCGTTCGCTCGGCGTTCGTTCGGCGCTCGCATCCGGCTCGTCCACCGTTCAAGAGCACCCGGGCCGATAATCAACCCCGTGAAGCGCGCCAGACCGCCGCCGGTGTAAGGGTGGAAACACCGCACTGGAGGAACGTCCGGACTGCACAGGGCAGCGTAGGAGCTAACGGCTCTCCACCGCGAGGTGAGGATCAGAGCAACAGAGACGAGCCGATTGAGTTCGGGTGAAACGGGCAATCTCTACGCGCAGCAACACCAAATAGGCCGACGTCGAGGTGGCTCCGCTGAGTCGGCGGGTAGGTGGCATCGAGCCGCTCGGGCGACCGGCGGCCCAGATTGATGGCGGTCACGGCGCGGTTCTTGCAAAAGGCCGCGCCGCACAGAATCCGGCTTATCGGCGCGCTTCACACTTTTCGCTGGTTGCTACTGTTTTAATAGCTGTAAAACCATATGACACTAGCGGAAACGGCATTTTTTGTTCACAACTTCGGTCTCAACCCTGCTTCGCGAAGAGCTGGCTCGGGTCCGCGAACGACTTGAACTCGAGCGCGTTGCCGGACGGGTCGAGGAAGAACATGGTGGCCTGCTCGCCGACCAGGCCCTTGAAGCGGATCTGAGGCTCGATGATGAAGCCGGTGCCGGCCGCTTTCAGCTTAGCGGCGAGGCGCTCCCAGTCGGCCATCGAAACGATTGCGCCGAAATGCCGCACCGGCACCTGCTCACCGTCCACGGCGCTGGTGCCGCGGTGGCCGCATTCCTCGGGCGCCAGATGAGCAACGATCTGATGGCCGTAAAAATCGAAGTCGACCCACTCGGGCGCGCTGCGGCCTTCCGGGCAGCCGAGCAGTTCGCCATAGAAAGCGCGCGCCTCGGCGAGATCGCGAACCGGGAATGCGAGGTGGAACAGGGCGTTGGTCATGAAAGAAGTCTCCTTTGAACGAAAAGGTCAGCGAAGAGCGGGGCCGACCAGCCGATGGGTAAGCGCCGCCGGCACCTGGATCGGTAGATCGAGCAACAAAAACGACAGCGCCTTGCCATGCGTATCGAGGTTCAAGGCGTCGTTGACACCGCCGTCGAGCACGTCGTCGAGCACGAAATTCATCGCGTTGAGGCCGGGCAGCACGAAGCGCTGCACGCGGCTCGGCCGGCGATGCCGAAACTGCTCGGCCACCGCTTCGGTCGTGACCTGTTCCAGCAGCAGCTCGAACAAATCCGGGTGCCACGCGATCACGCTGATGTTGGAGCGGTTGCCCTTGTCGCCGGTGCGGCCGTGAGCGGCGCGGTACAGCGGCACGGTCTGCCTTGGCTCCGTCGTTTCGGCGGCGCTCATGAGGCGCCCTCCACCATTTCGAATCGCACCGGCACTGCCTCGCGCGCGAGCAGGCATGAGATCGTGTTCAGCCGCGGCGTGAGCGCGGTGCGCACGCCGCCGCCGCCGGCCGGGCCGCAGCAGTACAGCGCAGTGACTTCGCGCGTGAGCTGCTCGGATTGCCGGCGATCATCGTGCGTTGCCGCGACGCGAAGCCGCACGTCGCGTGCGCCGCTCGTCGGCGTAGCGGCCAGCGCGCGATTCGCGTCATCGCCCAGGATGCTGAACGCGCCGATCAAGTCGACCCGCAGGTCAAGGCCCGGCAAGCGGCGGCGCAGCACGTCGGCGGCCAGTCGGGCACGGTCTTCGGCGCGCGCGCCGGCATAGGAAATCTCGCCCTCGGCCAGCCAGCCACCTTCATGGCAAACGTTGACCTTGAAGTGCGTGGGCCTGGCATGGCCACGCACGCCGGACAGCTCGACCTCGTTGGCGCCCACACTGCGGACCTTGGCCGAGGAGATATCGGCCACCACGTCGGGCGTGAGGTAGGCCGCCGGATCGTGCACCTCGTATAGCAGTTGCTCCTTGACCGTGGCCTCGGTCACCAAGCCGCCGGTGCCGTCAGCCTTGCCGATGGTGCAACTGCCGTCGGCCTCGATCCGCGCGATCGGAAAGCCGACGTTGTGGAGATCCGGCACATCCTTGAAGCCCGGGTCGGCGAAGTAACCACCGCAGACCTGCGAGCCACATTCGAGCAGATGCCCGGCCATGGTCGCGCGGCCCAGCTTCTCCCAATCATCGGCGCGCCAGCCGAAATACGAGAGCGCCGGGCCCACGGCGAGCGACGGGTCGGCGACCCGGCCACACACGACGATTAGCGCGCCGGCGTCGAGCGCGGCCGCAATCGGCTCGGCGCCGATGTAGGCGTTGACGCTGACGAGGCGGATGCCGTCCATCCGCGGGCCAAGCTGCTCGCGCAGCAACGCCAGTTGTTCGGGCGAGCGCAGATCGTCACCTTCGACCACGGCAATCGGCGGCACCGCAATGCCCAGCTCGCGCGCCATGCGGGCGATGTGGCGCGCCGCCGCACGCGGGTTTGCGGCGCCAAAGTTGCTCACGATGCGGATGCCGTGTTCGAGGCAGCGCGCGAGCACCGGCCGCAGCATGTCGGAAAGGAGCGGCTCGAAGCCGGCTTCGGGGTCGGCGCGGCGGCGCAGTTGGGCCAGCGCCAACGTGCGCTCAGCCAGCGTCTCGAAAATCAGGAAAGCCTTTTGCCCCGGTGGGCCACTTTTCAGGCGCGCGATCAGAGTGTCGACCACCGGGCCGGCAGCGTCGGTGCGGTCGCCAGAGAATCCGGCGGCGCAGCCGATCAGCAAGGGAGAAAATTGGGAGGCGGTCACCTTGGAAGCTTCGATTTTTGCCCGGTTCAACGTTGAAATATAGGCCACCCGAAATCGATCGAACCATGGCGCATCCCGATCGGCGATGGCAGCAGCGCTGGCCGACCGGGTTTCGCCCACCCTCCGATCTCATGGGAAACCCCGGTTGCGCGGGATTGTCACGCTGGTTAAATGCCGTTGTCACCATCACGCCGCAAACTGGCGGGCTCAACCTCGACAAAGGACGACTCGATGAAGATCAAATTCACCTCCGTGGCGCTTGCCGCGACCCTGCTGGCGGCGCCGATGCTGCCGGCGCACGCCCAGACCGAAATCCAGTGGTGGCACGCGATGAGCGGCCCGCTTGGCCAATGGGTCGATGACCTCGCCAAGCAGTACAACGAGGGCCAGAAAACCTACAAGGTGGTGCCGACCTACAAGGGCCAGTACGCCGAAACGATGACGGCGGCGATCGCGGCATATCGCTCCGGCAACGCGCCGCACATCCTGCAGGTGTTCGAGGTCGGCACCGCGACCATGATGGCGAGTAAGGGCGCGATCAAGCCGGTGGCCGACGTCATGAAACTGGGCGGTGCCAAGTTCGACCCGAGCGTCTACATCCCGGCCGTTGCCGGCTATTACACATCGCCCAAGGGCGAGATGCTGAGCCTGCCGTTCAACAGCTCGACCACGATTTTTTACTACAACAAGGATGCGTTCAAGGCAGCCGGGCTGGACCCCGAGAAAGCACCCAAGACCTGGCCTGAAGTGATCTCTGCCGCCGCCAAGCTCAAGGCCAGCGGCCATCAATGCCCATTCACCACGAGCTGGATCAGTTGGACCCAACTGGAGAGCTTCTCGACCTGGCACAACGTGCTGTTCGCCACCAAGAACAACGGCTTCGGCGGACTGGATGCTCGGCTGGTGTTCAACTCACCGCTGCACGTGCGCCATTTCGAGAACCTCGCGAACATGTCCAAGCAGGGGTTGTTCGTCTACAAGGGCCGCAACAACACCGCCGACTCGGCTTTCCCGGCCGGTGAATGCGCGATGATGACCGGCTCGTCCGGCCTGTACGCACGGGTGTCGAAAGACGCCAAGTTCGCCTATGGCATCTCCACCTTGCCGTACTACCCCGACGTCGAAGGCGCGCCGCAGAACACGATCATCGGCGGCGCGAGCCTGTGGGTGATGGGCGGCAAGAAGGAGACCGAATACAAGGGCGTGGCCGATTTCTTCCGCTTTTTGTCTAGGCCCGACGTGCAGTCGGCAAGCCACAAGCGCACCGGCTATCTGCCGATCACGATGGCCGCCTACAAGCTGACCGACGAGTCGGGCTTCTACAAGGAGCACCCAGGCACCGACGTGGCCGTGACCCAGATGATCCGCAAGACCACCGACAAGTCGCGCGGCATCCGCCTTGGCAACTTCGTACAAATTCGCACCATCGTCGACGAGGAAACCGAGCAGATCTGGTCAGGCAAGCAAAACGCGAAAGAGGCGCTCGATGCGGCTGTAAAGCGCGGCAACGAGCAGCTCGTGCGGTTCCAGAAAGCAAATAAGGGTTGATCACGTTGAACAGCAGCCCGCGGACGTGAGGACGCATGGAAAAGCGCGTCCAGTTCCGCTCGCCCTGGTTGCCGTGGGTGCTGATTGCCCCGCAGATGGCGGTGGTGCTGGTGTTCTTTTTCTGGCCGGCCAGTCAAGCCATCGTTCAGTCGCTGCAGACCGAGGATGCTTTCGGCATCTCGACGCAGTGGGTAGGCCTTGAGAATTTTCGCTATCTGTTCGATGATCCGGCGTACCTGGAGTCATTCAAGATCACCGCGCTGTTCTCGGCGCTGGTCGCGGGGCTGGGCTTGTCGATCTCGCTGGTGCTGGCCGTCTTCGCCGACCGGATCCTCGCCGGTGGCATCGTCTACAAGACGTTCCTAATCATTCCCTACGCCGTCGCGCCCGCCGTCGCCGGCGTGCTGTGGCTGTTCATGTTCTCACCCACGGTCGGCGTCGTGGCTTATGCGCTGCGCTATTTCGAGGTGGAGTGGAACTACCTGCTGAACTCAAACCAGGCGATGGCGCTGATCGTGATGGCGGCCGTGTGGAAGCAGATCTCCTACAACTTCCTGTTCTTCCTGGCCGGCTTGCAATCAATCCCCAAGGCGCTTATCGAGGCGGCCGCGATCGACGGAGCCGGGCCGTGGAAGCGCTTCGTCGACATCCAGTTTCCGCTGCTCACGCCGACCACGTTCTTCCTGCTCGTCATCAACATCGTCTACGCATTTTTCGACACCTTCGCGATCGTGGATGCCATGACGCAGGGTGGCCCGGGGCGCGACACCACGATTCTGGTCTACAAGGTCTACCACGACGGTTTTCAGGCGCTCGATCTGGGCGGTTCGGCCGCGCAGTCGGTGATCCTGATGGCGATCGTGATCGCGCTCACGGTGGTGCAGTTCCGGTTCATCGAGAAGAAGGTGAATTACTGAAAACATGGACCCCCACGCTTGTCACTTCGTGTACTACGCTGCCCCCCGAGGGGGCCGAGCCTTGCTTGGGGCGGCCCGGCGCGGCGGCGGCCGCGCGGCCCGGACGGATTGCAATGGTTGAACGCCGCCCCGCCCTCACGCTGCTGACGCACCTGATCCTGATCCTGGGCGTTGTCATCATCGTTTTCCCGATCTACCTTGCGTTCGTCGCCTCGACCCATGCGCGGATCGACATCGTGCAGGTGCCGATGCCGGTCACGCCGGGGCCGCTCTTGGTCCAGAACTACACCGGCGCATTCACGGGCGAAGGCGTCACGCAGGGCGCGGGCGCGCCGGTTGGCCGGATGCTCTGGGTCAGCCTGGTCACCGCCCT
>JBDTRV010000056.1:0-9566 GCA_039931475.1 Burkholderiales bacterium
CCGCGCCGCTGCGCCAGCGGCCGTCCAAAGGCGCGGTGCAAGGCGTGCAGGCGGTCGGCCGGCTCGATCAGGACACGACCGGCCTGTTGCTCCTGTCCGACGACGGCCAGTTCATCCACCGCATGGGCTCGCCCAAGCGGCATTTGCCCAAGGTGTATGAGGTGACTGCGAAGCACCCGATCGACCAGCGCCAGCTCGATCGGCTGCTCGAAGGCGTGGTGCTCGACGATTCGCCGAAGCCGGTGCGCGCGGCAGCCTGCGAGGCGGTGTCGGAAAATCATCTGCGCCTGACCTTGACCGAAGGCAAATACCACCAAGTCAAGCGCATGGTCGCTGCCGTGGGCAACCGGGCGGAGGCGCTGCACCGCTCGCGGATCGGCGCCCTTGAATTGCCGGCCGACCTCGCACCAGGGCAGTGGCGCTGGTTGAGCTCGAACGATCTCGGGCTGCTCGGTTTCAGTGCGGCCGGCGCCTGAAGCGATTGAGGCGATTGGCCGGCCGTCTGGCCCACTGGCCGTGGAGCCACAGGAATGTCGAGCCGCCGCCAAGCCCTTGAAAAATGCGCTCGGCGAACCGTCCGGGCGGCCGCCGGCCTGCCCATGGCGCACCGACGATTGAAGCACGAGAACTGCCTTCACCGCCCGTGCAACGGACATTGTTCGCTACAAAAACCGTAGTATCACATGGATTGCTCGAGCATGTTCCGGTAGTCCTCGGGCGTCGCGATGCGCGGGTTGGTCTTGTGGCAGTGGTCGGCCAGCGCGCCTTTGATGACCTTGTCGAACAGATCTGGCGTGACGCCCATTTCAGCCAGACCAGAAGGCAGACCAAGGCGCGCGTTCATGGCTTGAATGGCCTGCGGGATTTCGTCGCCACTTGCGAGGCCCATCGCTTCGGCCATGCGTTGTAGGCGGTTCTCCTTCTTGACGCTTTCCGCCTCGGCGTTGAAGCGCACCACCGCTGGCAGGAACATCGCGTTCAAGCTGCCGTGGTGAAGCCTTCGATCGACCCCACCCAGGCTGTGGCTGAGCGAATGCACGCAGCCCAGCCCTTTCTGGAACGCCATCGCGCCCTGCATCGACGCGCTCATCAGGTTCAGCCGCGCGTCGCGGTCCGAGCCGTTTTTGGTCGCGCGTTCGATGTGCGCCCAACCGCGCCTGAGACCATCGAGTGCGATGCCGTCGGCCGGTGGGTTGAAGGCGGGCGCCATGAAGGTTTCCATGCAGTGCGCGATCGCGTCCATGCCGGTCGCGGCGGTAAGTTTGGGCGGCAGACCGAGCGTCAATTCGGGGTCGCAGATCGCGGTCTTGGGCACCAAATGCCAGGAGTGAAAGCCGAGCTTGCGCCCGTCGTCCACGATCAGAATCGCGCCGCGCGCCACTTCGCTGCCGGTGCCGGCCGTGGTGGGGACCGCGATCAGCGGCGCGACCTGGTCGGTGATGCGCGGCGAGCCGCCTTCGATCGTCGCGTAGTGGGCGAGCGGCCCGTCGTGCGTGGCAAGAATAGCCACGCCCTTGGCGCAGTCGATCGACGAACCGCCGCCGACCGCGATCAGGCCGTCGCAATTGTGTTCCCGGAAGACCTTGGCTGCCGCGCGCACCGCGGCTTCGGTCGGGTTCGATGGTGTTTCGTCGTAGACCGCAACCGTCTTGCCAGGCAGCGCATCGAGCGCTTTTTGCAGAAGGCCGGCAGCTTTGACGCCGGCATCGGTCACGACGAGCGGCCGCGTGATGCCGCTTCGTTCGCACTCCGCCGCAAGCAGCTTCAAGGCGCCGAAGTCGAACTGGATTTGCGTGATGTAGTAGATCAATGCCATGGTTTGCCTTTCAACGGTGCGCTGGCGCGGGGGCGCCTTAAGATGGCGCCATGATGAATCGCATGACGGAATCTAGCAAGGAGCGCATTGCATCGACTTCTCTGGCGCCGTCAGCGCTGGCGTCGGCTGTGCTGGCGCCGTCGGTGCTTGAAATCGTCGGGGCAACAGGCGCTTGTGCGGCTGATTTGCTCCGTTTCGGCCGGTTGACGCGGCGGTTCGCGCGGCTTGCGGGTTCGCTGGCGAACCCGATCGGCAAACACCTGGGGCGTGCCCATCCGGCGCTGGCCGCGTGCCATTGAAGCCAGGCGTTCAGCCCGCGCCCGAGCGGCTGGCCGATCTGGCGCTCACGCCCAAAATGCGCTCGGTGCTGGAGCGCATGGCACGCGCAGGCCATCCACGGCTTGACACGCTTTCGCCGCGCGAAGCCAAGGCGGCGTATGAAATCGGCGCCTCGGTGCTTGATCTGCGGAAGGCGCCACTCGAGCGGGTCGAGGACATCGCCATCCCGGCGCGCGACGGCCACCTTCTGCCGCTGCGCATCTACGCGCCCAGCCGCGCCGCCGGCCTGCCGGTGCTGCTGTACTTTCATGGCGGTGGTTTCGTGATCGGCAGCATTGCCACCCACGATGTGCTGTGCCGGGAGCTCGCCCGATTGTCCGGCGCGATGGTCTGCTCTCTCGACTACCGCCTCGCGCCCGAGCACAAGTTTCCGGCCGCCGTGCACGACTGCGAGGACGCGCTGCATTGGCTCAGCGCCAACGCCGCGAGCATCGGCGCCGATGCAGGCCGCATCGCGATCGGCGGCGACAGCGCAGGCGGCACGCTGACGGCGGCCTGCGCGCTCCTCGCGCGCGATTCAGACTTGCCGCTGGTATTGCAGTTGAAGTTCTATCCGGGCTGCGCCGCCCGCCAAGACTCACTTTCTCACTATCGTTTTGGAAGCGGCCTGGTGCTGGAGGCGCCAACGATCCGCTGGTTCTTCGACCAATACCTGCGCACTCCGGCCGATCGCGATGACTGGCGCTTTGCGCCTCTCAATGCGCCCGATGCGGAAGGCGTCGCGCCGGCATGGATCGGGCTGGCGGAGTTTGATCCGCTGGTCGACGAAGGCTTGCAATACGCCGACAAACTGCGCGCCGCCGGGGTCGCGGTCGACCTTGAAATCTATCGCGGCGTGACCCACGACTTCATCAAAATGGGCCGCGCCGTGCCCGAGGCACTTCAGGCGCATCAGGACGCGGCCCGGGCGCTGCGCCGCGCCTTTGCGACCAGATGAGGCATACATGAGCGCCGCGCCGGGCACGCTTCCGAAGCAAGCTCGCGCCCCCTCGGAGAGCTCTCGTTAACTGTGAACAGACCCTAGATGACTCGACAAGACTTCCGTTTCCTGCACCGCCTCAGAGTGCGCTGGGCCGAGGTGGACATGCAGAAAATCGTGTTCAACCCGCAGTACCTGATGTACTTTGACACCGCGATCGCTGACTACTGGCGCGCCTTGGCGCTGCCCTACGAGGCGTCGATGAAGCGGCTCGAAGGCGACCTGTTCGTCAAGAAGGCGACGATCGAATTCCATGCCTCGGCCCAGTTCGATGACCTGCTCGAAGTCGGCTTGCGATGCACCCGCATCGGCACGTCGTCGATGGTGTTCAAGGGCGCCATTTTTCGCGCTGACCAGTTGCTGATCAACGGGGAGCTGATCTACGTCTTCGCCGACCCGGTCGGCCAGACCTCCAAACCGGTGCCGCCCGCGCTGCGCCAGTTGCTGACCGACTTCGAGTCCGGCGAGACGATCGCCCAAATCCGCCTCGGGTCGTGGCAGGAACTGGGCCCCGACGCGGCCAAGGTTCGCACCGAAGTGTTCGTCAACGAGCAACGCATTCCGCGCGAGGAGGAGTGGGACGAGGGCGATCCGGTGGCGCTGCATGCGGTGACTTACAACGGACTCGGCCAGCCGGTCGCGACCGGGCGCATGCTGCCCGAAGGCAAGGGCGTGGCGCGGATCGGCCGCATGTCGGTGCTGCGGGTGCTGCGCGGCTCGCGCCTGGGCACGAACGTGCTGGAGCTGCTGGTCGATGCGGCTCGCCGGCGCGGCGACAAGGAGGTGGTGCTGCATGCGCAGCGCAGCGCGGAAGGATTCTATGTGCGCGCCGGGTTCGAGCCGCGCGGCGAACCGTTCAGCGAAGTGGGAATTCCGCACATCGAGATGGTGCGGGCGCTCAAGCGCTGAGCGGGGCCTTCTTCAGTTCGCGGCGGCGGTTGAGGCAATCCCCTTCGAATGCGGCCCTGGCGTATGCGGCATTGGCTCTCGGCGCTGGCGATCCTGCTCGGCATTGTGTTTGCCGGTGTCGTCGCAATGGGCGAGATTTTGTTGGCCCCAGCCAAGCAAGACGTCGGCCGCCCGCCCGCTGAACTGAACGCCGTCGATGTGACGCTGGATTCGGCCAACGGCTTGAAGATTTCCGCCTGGCTGTCGCGCGGCAGGCAAGGCGCCGGTGTGGTTCTGCTCGTCCACGGCGTTCGCGCGAACCGGCTCGCCATGCTCGATCGAGCGCGCTTTCTGCACCAGTTCGGCTATTCGCTGCTATTGATCGACCTGCCGGCGCACGGCGCAAGCGATGGAGATCGCATCAGCTATGGCCTGGTCGAAGCCGAGGCGGTCCGCATTGCGCTGGCCTTCCTCGCGCGGGAAATGCCGCACGAGCAAATCGGCGTGATCGCGATCTCGCTCGGCGCGGCGGCGGTCGTGTTGGCCGAGCCGAATCCGGCGCCCAGCGCGGTCGTGCTGGAGTCGATGTTTCCCACGATCCGTGATGCGCTCGCGAATCGGCTGCGTCGGTATTTCGGTCCGGTAGGAACGCTGCTCACGCCGCTGTTCCTATGGTGGTTCGAGCTGCGGCTCGACGTCTCCGCGCGTCAGCTTGCGCCGATCGATAAAGTGGCGGCCCTCGGCGCGCCGCTATTGATCCTGTCAGGCTCGGCGGACGCCAACACGACCGTGGCCGAGACCGAAGCTATCTTCGACGCGGCCAGCGAGCCGAAGTCGCTTTGGATCGTTCCAGGGGCGGCGCACGTCGACCTTCACGCCTTTAGCCCGGTGGAGTACGAGCGCCGCGTGGCGCGCTTTCTGGGTCAATATTTGCCACCAGGCCACTGACGTTCGCCCACCCGCGATGAGGCTGCTTGCCGGGACGCCGCGCTCGGACTGCTGCGTGGCGCGCGTCAGATATCCGCCAGCAACTGATACGGCAGCGGGTGCAACCTCAACGTCGGTCCGTCAGGCGCACCTGCGGAAAGCGTTCCGCCCTTGGCCGCCGCCACCTGCATCGACACGATCGCATCGAACCCGCCGCCCGGCGCGGGCGCTGCCTGCACCACCGTGCCACACGGCTCGCCGGCGTTGGCCTCGGCATCCGAACGGTGAAACACATCATCCCCCGCCGCCAGCGGGGCCTCCGAATGCACGATGTATGCACGGCGCTTGAGCGTGCCCCGGAACTGGCTGCGCGCGACTACCTCTTGCCCCGGGTAGCAGCCTTTCTTGAAGTTCACGCCGCCGACCGATTCGTAGTTGAGCATCTGCGGCACGAACGCTTCGGCCACTGTCGCGCTGATGGTCGCGACGCCGCTTTCGACTTCGCTCCAGTTCCACAGATCGAGCGCCAGCGGTTCGCCTACGGGATCAGGCGTGCCGGCCGGCGCGACCCAGAGCGCGCGCGGCACATTGCCCGGCGCCGGGTACAGGCCAACGACGCTGGCGCCGCCCAGCTCGCGCATGCCCCACACCGAAAACGCTGCATCGCCCGCGTTGTCGGCCACCGCGCGGCCGGCCAGGCCCCAAACGGTGAACACCGCGGTTGCGTCCGTGAGCTTGGCTTTCGCGCGCAGCACGAACATCGACAGGCGCTTCAGTGTGGCGGTCAGTAGATCCTGGCTGCACACGAGCAGGATGTCGCCACTCGCGCACTTGAAGCCAATGAAGCTGGCCTGCATCCGCCCCTTGGCGGAGCAAAGCGCGGCCAGGCGCGCCTCGGTGAGCGACAACTGCGCGAAATCCTGCGTCAACTGGTTGTGCAAAAAGTTGGCCGCGTCGTCTCCGGCCACCTGGATCACGCCCAGATGGGGCAGCGGGCAGACGCCGTTCAACTCGGCCTGGGAGGGAAGGCCAGGCGAAGCGTCTGGAGTGGCGTGGGCGGAGGTGGGCTCGTTCATCGGTCAATTATCATGGGCCGCTGATCTCTCGATGCTAGTAAGGGCGGGCGACAAGTGCGGCGATTCCTTGTTTTGTTGTTCATGCTTGGTCTGCTGCTTGCGCTGGGCGCGGGCGGTTACGTGCTTTGGTGGCTCGATCGGCCGCTCAAACTCGCGCAGCCGCAGATCGACCTGTCGATCGAGAAGGGAACGCTGCCGCGCGGCGTGGCTGAAGCGGTGGGCAAGAGCGGCGTCGCCGTCGATCCCAGGCTGCTGTACGGCTGGTTTCGGCTGTCGGGCCAGGGTCGCAAGATCAAGGCCGGCAACTACGAGATCGAAGCTGGCGTGACGCCGCGCAGCCTGCTGCAACTGTTGGTGCGGGGCGAGGAAGCGGTGCGGTCGTTCACCTTGGTCGAAGGCTGGAATTTTCGCCAGGTTCGGGCTGCGCTATCGAAAGCGGAGCAGCTAAACACCACCGTACTAGCGGAGAGCGACGAAAACATCATGAAATCCCTCGGCCGCGATGGCACGCATCCGGAAGGGCGATTTTTTCCGGACACCTATACCTACGCCAAGGGCAGCACCGACCTCGCCTTGCTGGCCCGGGCCCTGCGCGCGATGGACCGGCGCCTTGCCGCGGCATGGGAGCAGCGCTCGGCCGACGCTTCCGTCAAGACGCCGGAAGAGGCGCTGATCCTCGCCAGCATCGTCGAGAAGGAAACCGGCGCCGCCGTCGACCGCGCGCACATTTCAAGCGTGCTGAACAACCGGCTGCGCATCAACATGCCACTGCAAACCGATCCGACGGTGATCTACGGGATGGGCGAGAGCTTCGACGGCAACCTGCGCAAGAAAGACTTGCATACCGACACCCCCTGGAACACCTACACGAGAAGCGGCCTGCCGCCCACGCCGATCTCGATGCCGGGCGAAGCGGCGCTGCTGGCGGCGGTGAAGCCGGCCGATTCGAAGGCGCTGTACTTCGTCGCGCGCGGCGATGGTTCGAGCCAGTTCAGCGAGACGCTCTCCGACCACAACCGCGCGGTGAACCAGTTCCAGCGCGGGCGGCGCGACTGATGGCGAGTTTGCGTTGACAACCGGCCTGTTCCTGAGCTTCGAAGGGATCGACGGCGCGGGCAAGTCCACGCACATCGACGCGTTGGCGCAGGCGTTTGCCGCCCAGGGCCGCAACGTGGTGCGAACGCGCGAGCCCGGTGGCACGCCCTTGGCCGAAAAGCTGCGCGATGTGTTGCTGGCCGACCCGATGGACCCGCTGACCGAAGCGCTGCTGATGTTCGCCGCCCGGCGCGACCATTTGCTGCAGGTGATCGAACCGGCGCTTGGCAGAGGCGACGTGGTGCTGTGCGACCGCTTCACTGACGCGACTTTCGCTTATCAAGGGGCAGGGCGCGGCTTCGATACCGCCGTGCTCAAAGCGCTCGAAGGCTGGGTGCAGCGCGTGCCTGCGCTGGAGCAAAAGCTTCGGCAGCCGAGCCTCACTCTCTGGTTCGACCTCGCGCCGGAACTGGCGGCAAAGCGGCTGGCCGAGGCACGGGCCGCCGATCGGTTCGAGGCCGAGCCGGTCGAGTTCTTTCGCCGGGTCGCTGCCGGCGACGCAGCCCGCGCCGCCGCCGATCCGGCCCGCTTTGCGCGGATCGACGCGGCGAAAGCGCGGCATGAAGTCTGGCAACAGATCACGAGCGTGCTGGTTCGGCGGGGCTGGTTGTCCATCAAGGTCCCGACCCGGGAAGGACCGCCGTGAGTGGCGTCGCCGCACCATTCGCGGACGGCCCGGCGGTCGATGTGGCGCCACTCGCGGCGGGTCTGCCCCCATGGCTGGCCGCGCAACTCAAATCGCTGCTCGGCCAACGTGGCCACGCCTGGCTGCTGCAAGGCCCGTCCGGCCTCGGCCAGTACACGCTGGCCCTTGAGCTGGCGCGGGCGTGGCTCTGCGATGCGCCTTCCGCCGACGGCGCCTGCGGCCAATGCACCTCCTGCCACTCGATCGACGTGCGCACCCATGCCGACTTGTGCGTGCTGATGCCCGAAGCGCTGATGCTCGATCTGGCCTGGCCACTCGATGAAAAAACGCAGAAAGAACTCGACGAGAAAAAAAGAAAGCCGAGCCGCGAGATCAAGGTCGAAGCCGCACGCGACATGGTCGCCTTCACGCAGCTGACCCGCTCGCGCGGGCCGACCAAGGCGGTGCTGGTCTATCCGGCCGAACGCATGAACCCGATCGCGGCCAACGCGCTGCTAAAAACCCTGGAAGAACCGCCCGGCGACGTTAAATTCGTGCTGGCGACGCGGGCGGCGGACCAGTTGCTGCCGACGATCCGCAGCCGCTGCCAGGCGCATACGATGAGTTGGCCCGACTCGCAGGCGGCAACGGCGTGGCTCGGCGCGCAGGGCATCGCCACCGCCGACGCGCCGTTGCTCTTGCGCGCGGCCGGCGGCCGGCCGGAAGACGCGCTCGAATTCGCGCGCTCCGGCCGCGATGCCACGCGTTGGCCGCTGATTCCCAGCGCCGTCGCGCGTGGCGAGGCCATCGTCTTCAAGGACTGGACGCCGGCCCAGGCGGTGGATGCGCTGCAAAAGCTCTGCCACGACCTGATGGCCGCGGGTGTTGGTGCAAAGCCACTGTTTTTTGAGCCGGCCGATCTGCCGCCCCCACCAGGTGCCGTGGTTCTCTCCCGTTGGGCAAAGGCACTTTTCGAGACCTCTCGCACGGTCGAGCATCCTTTCAACGCCGGTTTGATGCTGGAAGCCCTTGTGAGCCAGGCGCAGATCGCCATAAACTCGAAGCGCTAAGCCGCCCACAAAACCTCGCGATCCGCCGACCGCCGCGCCCATGGCCACTTCGTCCGCCCCTGCTTCTTCAGCCCCCGCTTCCTCCTCCTCAGCCGGCGCCTCCTCGGCGCAACCGCCAGCCGCCGGCGCCCGCCCCAGCGTGGCGCAACTCGCGCTGCGCGACCGGGTGGCGCTGTACCAGGCCTATATCCCGCTGTTTGCCGAAGGCGGCATCTTCATGCCGACCGCGCGCGAGTGGAAGCTGGGCGAAAGCATCTACCTGCTTTTGACCCTGCCGGACGACCCCCAACGCTATCCGGTGGCGGGCAGGGTCGCCTGGATCACACCCGCGCGCGCGCAGGGCAATCGGACCCAGGGTGTGGGCGTGCAGTTTCCGCGCGACGAAAAAGCGCGCGAACTCAAGCTCAAGATCGAACAGGTGCTGGGTGCGGCGCTGGGTTCGGACAAGCCGACCCAGACGATCTAGACGATCTAGACGGATTCTCCAAAGCTCGCGGCGCGGGCAGTGCGCGCGCCAGCGACAATCGCGCTTTGCCTCAAGGTCCGCTCGCGGCCTGATCGAACGAAGCCGATGTTCACCGATTCCCACTGCCACCTGAGCTTTCCCGAGCTGTCTGAAAAGCTGCCCGAAATCCGCCGCGCGATGGCAAGCGCCCAGGTCACGCGCGCGCTGTGCATCTGCACCACGCTGGAGGAGTTCGACACGGTTCACGCTCTGGCGACCGGGCACGACAACTTCTGGGCCACCGTC
>JBDTRV010000057.1:0-9549 GCA_039931475.1 Burkholderiales bacterium
CAAAGAGCCGCCGCGCGCGCCCGCGCCTACGAAAACGACATCCTGCCGCGCGCGCGGACCGTGGCTGGCGGCGCCGAATTCGCTTTCAGCAAAGGCGCGATCCCGCTGACCGACCTGCTCGATGCACGCAGGGTGTTGCGCCTGACCCTGCTCGAAGCGCTCACGGCTCGAACCGACTACGCCAAGGCGCTCGGCGCGTGGCAGTTGCGCACGCGGCCTGAGAGCGTTGTGCCCGCGCGCTGATCCACGTATTTTTCCAACCGCTTCCGCACTGGACTGCTCCATGTCGATCCAACGCTCTTTTGGTTCCACCAGACACGTGCATCGTGCCGCAACGCTCGCGGCCTGTATCGCCGCTGGCCTCGCCCTTGCCGGCTGCAAGGACGAACCGCCGCCGGCCGCGCCCCAGGTGGCTGCGCCGATCCTGAAGGACAACCAGTTGCGCTTTCTGCCCAACCATCCGCAGCTCGCGCTGCTGGGCATCGAGACCGCGAAGGCAGGCAAGAGCATCACGGTGGAGTTGCCGGCCAAGCTGGTCTGGAACGAGGAACTGACGCAGCGCGTGTATCCGTCGTTCGCGGGCCGGGTGACCGAGATCAAGGCGGCCGTCGGAGAGCACGTCAAACCGGGCGACGTGTTGGCGCAATTGGCGTCGCCCGACTTCGGCGTGGCGCAGGCTGACACCGCGAAGGCGAGCATCGACGCGGCGCTGTCGGCGAAGGCGTTGGCGCGTCAGCGCGAGCTGTTCGAGGCCGGCATCACGCCGCGCAAGGATCTAGAAACGGCGGAGGCCGACGCCGCGCGCTCGCGGGCCGAAAGCACCCGCGCGCAGGCTCGCACCAAGCTGTACGGCGGGCGCAGCGGGGTCAGCCAGGTTCTGGCCCTGCGCGCGAGCATTGGCGGGCTGGTGGTCGAGCGCAATCTGAATCCGGGGCAGGAGTTGCGCCCGGATCAATCCGGCCCCGGTGTGCCGCCGCTATTCGTGATCTCCGATCCAACGTCTCTTTGGGTGCAGATCGACGCGCGCGAATCGGAAGCCGGCACCGTCACCGTGGGCTCAACGTTCGGCCTCAGGGTGGCGGCGTTTCCAAGCCTGACCTTCGAAGGTCGGGTCACGGCCGTGTCGGATGCAATCGACCCGACCACCCGCACCATCAAGGTCCGCGGCGTGGTGCCGAATCCGGCTCGCAAGCTCAAGGCCGAAATGCTCGCGACCGCCGTGCTGGATCGGCAGATGGGCCAGGGCGTGCTAATACCGGCGTCGGCCGTGGTGCTGCAGGGCACGCAGCAATATGTGTATGAAGAGGTCGAGCCGGGCGTTTTCGAGCCACGAAAGGTCACTTTGAGCTTCGACGGGCCGAAGGAAGTGATCGCGGCCACCGGCCTCGAAGTGGGCGACCGGGTGGTGGCAACCAATCCGCTGTTGCTGTCGCGCCTGTTCGCGGCGGCGATCGAGGATGCGAAGCCTACCGGCGCGGCCGCGTCGGCGAACAAGGCGGAGAAGCAATGAGCCCGGCTTCGGCGCGCATGACGTCCATGCCAGGAGCATCGCCATGAGGGGCCTGATCCGCTATGCGATCACGCAGCCGCTCATCATCATCTTGGCCACCTTGCTGTTCGCTGCGGCCGGCGTGATCGCGTTCAAGAACCTGTCGGTCGAAGCCTTTCCTGACGTCACGGACACACAGGTCACCGTCATCGCGCTGTACCCGGGCCGCGCGGCCGAGGAGGTCGAAAAGCAGGTGACCTTGCCGCTGGAGACCGCTTTGTCGGGCCTTCCCAATTCGATCCGTCTGTTCTCGCACACACAGTTCGGCCTGTCGTTCACCGTCATCACCTATGACGACCAAGCGAATGTGAACGTGGTGCGCCAGCAGGTGGCCGAGCGTCTGTCGTCGGTCAAGCTGCCAGCCGGCGCGGACCTCACAGTGGCGCCGAACGCGACGCCGGTGGGCGAGGTGATGCGCTTCAGATTGCGCGGCGATGGCCAGACCCCCACCGAATTGCGCACATTGCAAGACTGGGTGATCGAACGCGCGCTGCGGCAGGTGCCGGGGGTGGCCGACGTGGTGTCGATGGGCGGCTTCATCAAGCAGTACGAAGTGCAGCCGGACCTCGACAAGCTGCGGGCCTACAAGCTCACGTTCCAGAACCTGCTGGACGCGCTCGGGCGCGGTAATTCGAACGCGGGTGGCAGTTATGTGGCGCACGGCGGGCAGCAGTTTGCGATCCGCGGCATCGGGCTGCTCAGGTCGCCGGAGGACATCGGGCACATCGTGCTGTCGTCGCGCAACGGCACGCCGATTTTGATTCGCGACGTCGCGACGGTCAAGATCGGCGCGGTGCCGCGGTTGGGCATCACCGGCCAGGATGACGAAGACAACGCGGTGATCGGCATCGTGATCATGCGCAAGGGCGAGAACCCGAGCGTCGTCTTGAAAGGCATCAAGGCGAAGGTCGAGGACCTGAACGCCCGTGTGCTGCCCAAGGGTGTCCAGATCGTGCCGTTCTACGACCGCGCCTGGCTGATGGACAAGACCATCAGCACGGTATTTCACAACCTGGTCGAAGGCGCGCTGCTGGTCTCGATCGTGCTGTACCTGTTCCTCTCGAACCTGCGCGCGAGCTTCGCGGTCGTGGTCGTGATTCCGCTCGCGCTTTTGGCGACGTTTCTCGGCCTCAAGATCATGGGCGTGCCGGCGAACCTGCTGAGCCTGGGCGCGATGGACTTCGGCATCATCGTGGACGGCGCGGTGATCGTGATCGAAAACATCATGCACCGGCTGTCCGAGAAGAGCGAGGACATGACGCCGGAGGAGCGGCGGCAGACGGTGGTCAACGCCGCGAGCGAAGTGGGCCGGCCGACCTTGTTCTCGATGCTGATCATCATCGCCGCGCACATCCCAATCTTCGCGCTGCAGCGGCACGAAGGGCGCATCTTTCAGCCGATGGCGCTGTCGGTTACCACCGCGCTGATCGGCTCGCTGATCTTCTCGCTGACTCTGGTGCCGCTGCTTGCCTACTGGCTGCTCAGACGCCGACTGCCGCACGGGGACAACCGGATGGTGCGCGGCATCAAGCGGCTGTACGCGCCGGTGCTCGACTGGGCGCTGCGCAGTCGGCGCGCGGTGGTCGTCATCGCGCTCTCGGTGTTCGCACTGGCGATGGTGGCGGCGTCGCGGCTCGGCTCGGAATTTTTGCCGGAACTCAACGAAGGCACGTTCTGGGTCAACTTCGACATGCCCGCGAGTGTGTCCCAGCAGGAAGCGATCAAGGTGCTGCGCCTGGTGCGCCAGACGTTGGGCACGATTCCGGAAGTGCGCACGGTGGTCTCCAAGGCCGGCCAGCCGGAAGACGGCACCGACCCGAAGACGCTGTCGATGGCGGAAGTGTTCGTCGACGTGAAGCCGCAAGCCGAATGGCGGCCCGGCATGACCCGCGAAAAACTGATCGACGAGATGGACAAGAAGCTGTCGGTGATCCCGAGCGTGGACCCGGCGTTCTCGCAACCGATCCGCGACAACGTGCTCGAATCGATCTCGCAGATCAAGGGCCAGATCGTGGTCAAGGTCGCGGGCGACAACCTCGACGAACTGCGCAAGATCGCCGAGGCCATGCGGCGGGAGTTCAAGCAGGTGCCGGGCGTGCAGCGGGCCGAGGTCGACCGGCTGGGCGAATTGCCGCAGCTCGTGATCGACATCGACCGGGATCGGGCCGCGAGAGTGGGTCTCAACGTCGGCGACGTGCAGGACGTGATCGAAGCGGCGCTCGCGGGCAAGGTCGCGACCGACCTGTGGGAAGGCGAGCGCAAGTTTTCGGTCGCGGTGCGGCTGCCGGCCGACCAGCGCGCGGTCGCGGCGCTGCCGAACACACCGATCGCTCTGCCCGACGGCGGCTACACCACGCTCGGCGCGGTCACCAACATCCACGAAGCTAGCGGCGCGATGAACATTGCGCGCGAGGGCGGCCGGCGCACGATGGCGCTCGGCGTGTTCATCAAGGGGCGCGACATGGGCTCGGTGGTGGCCGACATGAAGGATCGGGTCGCGAAGAACGTGCAGATACCCGACAACTACGTCGTGAACTGGTCGGGCGAGTTCGAGAATCAGGAACGCGCGATGCAGCGGCTGACCGTGGTGGTGCCGATCTCGCTACTACTGATCTTCGTGCTGCTGTTCGACGCGTTCAAGTCGTTCAAGACCGCATTGCTGATCTTGCTGAACGTGCCGCTCGCACTGATCGGCGGGTTCGTGGCGCTCTACGTTTTCAATATTCCGCTGTCGGTCTCGGCCGCGATCGGCTTCATCGCACTGTCGGGGCAGGCGGTGCTCAACGGCGTGGTGATGCTGTCGGGCTTTCAGTTGCTGCAGGCCAGTGGCCTGGACACGATCGAGGCGGTGCGCCAGGGCGCGATGCAGCGGCTGCGCACCGTGCTGATGACAGCGCTGCTGGCCGCATTGGGACTGCTGCCGATGGCGCTGTCGCGCGACATCGGGTCTGAGACGCAGCGGCCGCTCGCGCTGGTTGTGATCGGCGGATTGATCACCGCGACGTTGCTGACCCTGGTGGTGCTGCCGGCGCTATATGTGTCGTGGTTCGGAAAGAAAAAGCAGCCAGGCGGCCGTGCGGAGATCGCTGCTGGGACCGCGCCGGCCGATATGCCCACTTGATTCCACGCTGCCTGCTCGGCTCCTCGATGTGGAACAATCCAGACAGATGGGTCCGTCGGCTCCAACACCAACGCGCCGCCGCACGTCCTGTTTCTGATTTTTGCTTCGGAGGTTCCTGATGAAAATCCCAGCTTGCATCCCGGTCGCCAGGGGCGCGCGCCATTGCTTGACCGGCCACTTCGGGCCAACGTCCCGCAAGCTTTCGCTGGCCGCTGCGATGCTTGGCTTGATCCTCGCTTCGGTCGTCATGCCGGCTCAGGCGCAGCGCCATTCTTCCGCCCCTTCTATTTGCGGCGATCTGACCAATGGCTTCGGTCCGTTCGACTACCGCAAGGTGCGAGATGATCGGCTCAATATGGTAGAGCGCGTTCACTTCACACCGATTGTCGAAGCGCTGATCAAGGGCGCCACCACTTCCGGACCGGGCGGCGACATCGACTACACGCTGCGCGCGTTTCCCAATCACCACCGCGCGTTGCTGGCGGTGATGAGCTTGGGCGAGAAGCTCAAGATGGACAAGGTCGTGGGCATGACCTACCCGATCGAATGCTATTTCGATCGAGCCGTGCGTTTCGCGAGGGACGACGCGATCGCCCGAATGATCTATGCGACCTATCTCGGCCACCAAGGGCGCATCGCCGACGCCAAGGCCCAACTGAGAGCAGCGGAAGTCGCGCCGGAAAACTCGGCGATCACGTTCTACAACATCGGCATGGTCTACGCCGATCTGAAGGACTACGACCGCGCTTTGGCGCAGGCGCACAAAGCGGCCAGCATGGGCTTCTCGCAGCCAGCACTGAAGGCCCGCCTCGAGCAGGCCGGCAAGTGGCGCGATCTGCCCGCCGCCTCGGGGTCTACCGCCAAGGCGCCGGACTGAGAGACAAGTCGGTCGGAAGCGGTTCTCGCGTCGTCGGCTGTCGCAAAACGATTGAACCCGGCGGGCTTGTGCCGTCTTGTGCTTGCGGCCTGCGCTACTGCGCAATTTTGACAACCACGCGCCCGCGCAGCTTTCCGTCCATCATCTCGCGGGCCTTGTCGATCGCCTGGATCAGCGGGATTTCGCTGATGATCGATTCGAGCCGCGCCGGGTCGAGGTCGCGCGCCAGACGCTCCCACGCGTCTCGGCGCTTGGCCGTCGGCGCCATCACTGAATCGATTCCCGCCAGCGTGACGCCGCGCAGGATGAACGGCGCCACGCTGGTGGGCAAATCCATGCCCTGCGCGAGTCCGCAAGCCGTTACCGTTCCGCCATAGCGGGTCTGAGCAATTGCATTGGCCAGGGTGTGCGAACCCAGCGCATCCACCACCGCCGCCCAGCGCTCTTTTTGCAGCGGTTTGCCGGCGCTTGAAAGCTCGGCTCGGTCGATGATCGATGCCGCCCCGAGCGCTTTCAAGTAAGCCTCTTCACTGGCCTTGCCGGTTGCCGCGACGACCTTGTAGCCGAGTTTGCCGAGGATTGCGATGGCGACGCTGCCGACGCCGCCGGTCGCGCCGGTCACCAGCACTTCCCCATCGCCGGCGGCAACGCCATGCTGCTCCAGCGCCATCACGCACAACATCGCCGTGTAACCCGCCGTGCCGATCGCCATTGCCTGGCGAGAGTCGAATGCCGGCGGCAGCTTCACCAGCCAATCACCTTTCAACCGGGCCTTTTCCGCCAGGCACCCCCAATGTGTTTCGCCCACGCCCCAACCGTTGTGCACGAATTTGTCCCCGGCCTTCCAGTCGGGATGGGAAGACTCAAGCACCACACCGGCGCCGTCGATGCCGGCGACCATCGGCCAACTCCGCACCACCGGCGCCTTGTTGGTGATCGCAAGGCCGTCCTTGTAGTTCAAGGTCGAGTATTCGGGTTGCACGAGGACATCGCCGGCCGGCAGCATCGCTTCGTCCACCTCGGCAACTTTCGCGCTGAACGAATCGCCTTTTTCCAACAGCAGTGCCTTGAACATGTGCTTCTCCTTGGATTGCAATCAAAGACCCGATGATGCCGCAACCCAACAGTTGGATGCGCCCGATTGCCGTCGACCCCGACCGTTGGCTCCGCCCAGACAACCACACCATAGGTCAAAGCACTAAAATGGCAACCCAATCAACAACTTGTGGCGGCATCGTGATAGCTCTATCAGCATGACGCTTCGATTCGATGAATTCATTTTCTGTCGCCATGACGAAACGACGCGCTGTGTTTGCCGCATTGCTCGTTGCATCGGCCATGGCCAGCGCGGCTCCGGACGATCCGCTGGATCGTCTGATCGCCGAGAAGGGCCTAGACCGTGGCCGCCTCATCACGCAACTGGATCAGGTCCGCCGCTCGGTGGCCGACACCGCGTCGGCGGTGAGTGACAAAGCGGCCGATCTGGTGCTGACCGCTTTGGGTTTTCTCGGTGTCCCCTACAAATGGGGCGGCAACAGCGCCCAAACCGGGTTCGATTGCAGCGGTTTCGTCCGAGCGATTTACGAGCAATCCGTAGGCCTTCGCCTGCCGCGCAAGTCGGACGAGCAGGCCGCCGCGACAGAAACCATCGCGCGCAGCGAACTCGCTCCGGGCGATCTGGTGTTTTTCAACACCGCGCGCCGCGCGTTCAGCCACGTCGGCATCTACATGGGCGACGGAAAATTCATCCATTCGCCGCGCACGGGCGCGGTGATCCGGGTCGAAGATCTGGACGCCTCATATTGGACCGAACGCTTCGATGGGGCGCGCCGGGTCGCGAACCTGTCCGTGGTCGATCGGATGCTCGCGCGCTAGGCCGCGCAACGTTCAGGGCTGGGCGCCAGTGGCCGCGGCCGCCAAGCGACGGGTCACTCGCGTCCTTGACGACCTTGGTCGGATCTTCGGCGCAGTCAGAGCCGGATGCTATACGGTTGATAGCTGAGAACGACCATTGGACGAGCGATAAAAGCATTTTTTGCGCGGGAAAACGGCGCTCGAACGGCCGGCACCGGGCGCCGCCGGTCCCGACCTCTTGATGCGTCAGAATCTTCAACACCGCACATCTTTCCCAACCTGATCCGCAAAGACCGACCGCTTGCGCCCATGCCACCGTTTCTGACCGCCGCGTTCTACAAATTCGTTGCCCTGTCCGACTGCGACGCCATCCAGCCGCCGCTGCTGCGCGAATGCCAGGCGCGGCAAGTGACGGGCACCATCCTGCTCGCGAGCGAGGGCATCAACGGCACGATTGCCGGCGCGCCGGACGACGTGCAGGCGGTGCTCGCCTTTCTGCGCTCTGATCCGCGATTGGCCGATCTGGAGCACAAGTCGGCGCCCTCGGACGTGCAGCCGTTTCACCGAATGAAGGTGCGACTCAAACGCGAGATCGTCACGCTCGGGGTCGAAGGCGTCGACCCAAGCGCCATGGCGGGCAGTTACGTGGAGCCGCGGGACTGGAATGCGCTGATCGCCGAGCCGGACGTGGTCGTGATCGACGTGCGAAATGATTACGAGGTGGCGCTCGGCAGCTTCGAGCGCGCGATCGATCCAAGCACCCGGGCGTTCTCCGAGCTGCCGGCATGGATCGAACGGCAACGGGCCAGCGGCGGCGTGCTGCACGGCAAACCAAGGGTCGCGATGTTCTGCACCGGTGGCATCCGCTGCGAAAAGTCGACGGCCTATTTGCGAAGCCAAGGAATCGACGAGGTGTATCACCTGAAGGGCGGCATCCTGAAGTATCTGGAGCAGGTGCCCCGGGCGCAAAGCCTCTGGTCGGGCGAGTGCTTCGTGTTCGACGAGCGGGTAGCGGTCGGCCACGGTTTGGCGCCCGGATCGGCCGTGCTGTGCCGCGGTTGCCGGCGCCCGGTCAGCGCGCGGGAACGCGCATTGCCCGGCTTTCGCGACGGCATCAGTTGTGCGAAATGCGATGGAGCAACGAGCGAATCCCAAAAGATCGGCTTCGCCGAGCGACAGCGTCAGATGGCATTGGCCGAATCTCGCGGCATCGCTCATTTGGGAGCGCAAGCGGTGTTCGCCGCCAAGGCGCCTCGGCTCCCAGCCCATGGCGCGCACGTGCCGGAACCCCAAACCACCAACGAAAGGACGTGAACATGAAAAAGATCAACGCGACTCTGGCGCTTTCCGCGCTGCTGCTAACGGCCGCCGTTCCAGCTTCGGCGCAGCCGCATTCAGGTGCGAGGCAAGGCGCGAGCGCTGCCGGGCGAACGCAGTCGCAAGCCAGTTGCATGGGCGATCAGGGCACGCAAAGCCGCGAAAACTGCCTGAAGGAACGGGCAGCCGCAAGCCAAGCGGCCAGGCGAGGCAATCTGACGCGGCGAGACGATGAAACCTACATGAAGAACCGAATGCAGCGATGCAGCGCGCTTCCGGTGGCCGACCGGGACGCCTGTATGGCCCGAATGGAAAATCCGACCGACACCTCCGGCAGCGTCGGCAGCGGCGGCGTGCTCTACGAATACAAGGAGACTGTTCCGGCAGGCGCGCCGGGCCGCAACGTTGTGCCAGCAACCCGGGTTGAGCCAGCGGCTGAGATCACGCCGAGCGGCAAGGTCATACCTGGCGTGGTCGTGGAAACGCCTGTCAGGCCAATACGGTCCCGGACCATAAAGCCGGCGCGATGATGGGGCGATAACACGATCGGGCTTGCGACCGGGCGACGACTTGGTAGCTAACCGCGCGGCAACCGGGTTATCACCGAGTCGCAACTAGGCAATATTCTCGCGACCCTAACGAGCGCAGCCGCAAGCGGCACTTTCGTGCCGCCCGGTTGGGCTGTTGGCAGGCCTAAGCAGCCCTACTTGCGCGTCGGCGGCAAATCGGTGCAACTGCCGTGCGCGACCTCCGCCGCCATGCCGATGCTCTCGCCGAGCGTCGGATGCGGGTGGATCGTCTTGCCGATGTCGACCGCGTCCGCGCCCATCT
>JBDTRV010000058.1:0-9514 GCA_039931475.1 Burkholderiales bacterium
AATCGTCGCCCGACCCTGACCAGCACCGGCGCGATGAACCCTACCGGCGCGCGCTGACTGGGATCTACGCGCGGCTGGCCGCCACCTTGGAGGCGCTGGCCGGCGGCAAACCCAATCGTAACGTGGTCGGACCGCAGGAGCCGTATTTGGACGCGGATGCGTTTCTGGCCGAGTTGCGCGTCATCGAGGCGTCGCTGGCCGCGCACAAGGCGCTGGCGCTCGCGGCCGAGCGGCTTTCGCCGCTGATCCGCGCGGCGGAGGTGTTCGGCTTTCACCTCGCCACCGTGGACTTGCGGCAAAGCTCGGACAAGCATGAGGCGGTGCTGGCCGAGCTGCTGGCGGCGGCGCGCATCGAGCCGGCGTATTCGAGCCTGGACGAATCGGCCAAACGCGCGCTGCTGGTCGGGCTGCTGAACGACTCTCGCTGCCTGCGCGTGTTCGGCGCGGATTACTCCGAATTCGCGCAGGGCGAGATAGCGATTTTCGAGGCGGCGCGGCAGATGCGCGAGCGCTACGGCAAGGAAGCCATCCGCCACTGCATCATCAGCCACACCGAAACGGTGAGCGACCTGCTCGAAGTGCTGATGTTGCAAAAGGAGGTCGGCCTAATGACCGGCACGCTCGATGGGGACCAGAACACGGCGGCGCGAGTCGAGCTGATCGTGGTGCCGCTGTTCGAGACCATCGAGGACCTGCGCAATGGCGCCGAGATCATGCGCGAGTACTACGCGCTGCCCGGCATCGCGGCGATGGTCAAGCGATCCGGCAGCGAGCAGGACATCATGCTCGGCTACTCGGACAGCAACAAGGATGGCGGTATCTTCACCAGCAACTGGGAGCTGTACGCGGCCGAGATTGCGCTGGTCGATCTGTTCGACGCGCTGGACAAGAAACACGGCATCGCGCTGCGGCTGTTCCATGGCCGGGGGGGCACCGTCGGGCGCGGCGGCGGACCGAGCTACCAGGCGATCCTCGCGCAACCACCGGGCACGGTGCGCGGGCAGATCCGCCTGACCGAACAGGGCGAGGTGATCGCGTCGAAATACGCAAACCCCGAGATCGGCAGGCGCAACCTCGAAACGTTGGTGGCCGCAACGCTCGAAGCTACCTTGCTGCAGCCGACCAAGGCCGCGAGCGCCGACTTTCTGGACGCGGCAGCCGCGCTATCGCAAGCCAGCATGGACGCCTACCGCGCTTTGGTCTACGACACACCCGGCTTCACCGACTATTTCTTCGACGCGACGCCGATCCGCGAAATCGCTGAGTTGAACATCGGCTCGCGCCCGGCCTCGCGCAAGGCGATGGCGCGGATCGAAGACCTGCGCGCGATTCCCTGGAGCTTCAGTTGGGCGCAGTGCCGGCTCACGTTGCCGGGCTGGTATGGCTTCGGGACGGCGATCGAGCAATTCCTGGCCGAAGGCGGCAAGAAGGAGCAGGCAAACCGGCTCGCGCTTCTCAAGCGCATGTACCGCGAATGGCCGTTCTTCAACACCTTGCTGTCGAACGTGGACATGGTGCTGGCCAAGAGCGAACTAGCGCTGGCCGCGCGCTATGCGGGCCTGGTGCAAGACGCGAAGCTGCGCAAGCAAATTTTCGGCTCGATCGAGGCGGAATGGCACCGCAGCATCGACGCGCTGGTGCGCATCACCGGCCACAAGCAGCGCCTGGCCGACAACCCGGCGCTGCAACGCTCGATCCGGCACCGCTTTCCGTACATCGACCCGCTGCACCATCTACAAGTCGAGTTGCTGCGCCGCTACCGTGCGAGCAAGACGGCGGACGACCGGGTGCCGACCGGCATCCACATTTCGATCAACGGGATCGCGGCGGCGCTCAGAAACACCGGCTGAGGGAGCGCCTCCTTGCGGCTCGCCACGCGCGACTTATTGCTGCAATTGGTCGGCCCAGGCCAGCGCCTGCAGGTGGGCCCAGTTCACTTGATGGTTGGACAGCTGCAATTCGCCGGCGGCCTTTGCAAACGTTGCCTCATCGCCACTTTCGCACGCCTTGGCCAACGCAAGGAACGGCGCCAGATCGCCCTCGTTGTTCAGCAACGCATTGGCCACCACTTCGGGCAGATCGACCGAATCGAGCACCGTGGCGAGAGGCATACCCACCAGCGTGTCGACCAGCGAGAACACGCCTGCGACAAACGCGTTGTCGCAGTCCTCCTTGTTCAACAACTCGGCCGCGAGCAGTTCCATCAGGCGTCCGCGCACCACCGCTGCAGTGCCCGCCGCCGGCGCCGCGCCACCCGGCATCGATGACGTCATGAGCAAGGTCGCCCAGCGGAACAGCTGATTCAGGCCAAGGATCATCACCGCGTGGCGGAACGACGTGATTTCCGCCCGCAGGCCAAAACCGCAGGAATTGATGAAGCGCAGCAGCTTGAAGGAGAGCGTTGGGTCCTTCTTGAGCAGTTCCTCGATCGCGGAGACTTCCGCCTCCTGCCGTACCAAGTTCAGCAGTTGAATGATGGTGGCCTGCGACGCACGCACCGTCTTGTCCTGGATCGGCGACGGGCGCGCGAACCAGTTGCCCTGGAACAGCTTGATGCCCAGCTTCTTCATCGATTCGTACTGATCGGTGGTTCCGACATGGTCGGCCACCACCTGAGCCTTCGACTGAGCACGCGCTTGCCTCACCGTCGCTTCCAGTGCCGCCACGGGCAACGCATCGAGATTGAGCTTGATGTAGGACGCATGCGGGAGCCAGCTCGCGTAGTCCGGCTGAAGCACGGACTGATCGAAAGCCAGACGAAAGCCGGCTTGGCAGGCCCGTTTAAGCAACTCCAGCCGGGCCGTCACCTCGAGCGCAGTGGGCGCTGCCAGCCCCGGAATTTCGAGCACGACCTTTTCCGGATTGAGCATTTCCAGATGCCCGTCCGTGATGTTGTCGAAGGTGCAGCGCAGGAAAACCGTCTTGCGCCAGGCCAGATCGTCGCTGCCTGCGTCGGTCAGGGCATCGAACAGCACCGCATCGGCATTGTTGGCCGCGCGCGGCCGCTCGAACAACTGGTAGCCGATGACGGTCCGCTTTTCGTCGAGGATCGGCTGCCGCGCCAGGGCCGCCGCGCCGCTGCGCATGCCGGCCACTGGGGCTTCGACGGGAGAATTCAAGACACTCGACATTGCACTTCCTGATAGGCAGGCAACACTGCCCACGACATGTCTTCGACACCGTCCGGCCGGTCTTTAGGCGATGGTGTCGATGATTCGTGACGAAAGGCACGGCGCCACCACCCTGGGCAAGCGCGGGAGTGTGTTTCCTTGCTCAGCGAGCGAGCGGTCAGTGCGCGGCGCGGCGCAGGGTTCGCAGCAGTGCCCGGTTGATTTCTTCCGCCGGCACCTCGAGCGATGCGCGCAGCGCGCGCAGCGGCGCCGGGTCGTCCCGCTCCAGTGCGCGCGCGATCTTGAGCGCCGGGGCATAGGGACCGGTGCCGGAAACGGTGGCCGCAACGATTCGATCGGAAAGCGGAATCCGCGCAAGACTGGTGCGCAGCGGCTCGCCCTGAACCAGTTCCAACTCGGCGAACAGGCCGCAAAGATAGACTTCGCTGCGCAAATCGTCCTCCGCGCCGGCGTCCATCAGGTGCTCCATCAACTCCCCGCGCAGCACCATCTGGGCGTTGATCGGGCGCACGTTGACATCATCCGTCGCGCCCGGCAGTTGTTCAGCCAACCATGCGTTGAGCTTGCTGAAACCCAGCATCATGAACCCGTGGCGCAGTGATCCGATCCCATTCGCAAGTCCCAGTCCGGCCGAGTTTAGGTATAGCAGCAAGCGCAGTGCCAAGGTCGGCTCCTGGCCAAACAGGTACTCGATTCGCTCGAGCGACTGCTCGCTGTCAAGCGCATTCATCACCCGCACGATCGCGCGGCGCGACGGCGGCAGCGGCTGGCCGCGAAAGCGGTGCAGCAGGTCTTCGGCCGGCCAGTCGGCCACACCCCAGGCGCCTTGCTGATCGAGCGCGTGTTCGGCCAGCGCAATACTGGCCACCCCGTCAACCAGCGTATCCGGCGCCACGGGACTGCCATGCACCCGCCCGAAGGTGGCTAGAGCCGCCCCGGGCTGGCGGGTGCGAAAAGAGCAACGCAATGCCTCCACCGCATCGGCGGCCGACAGCGCAATGAAGCGGCGCTTGAACCAAGAAGCAGCCTCGGCATCCGGCATCTGCCGTGGAGCGCCGCTGGCGATCAGTCGCGCGCCGCGCTCGTGTGCGATCCGCGCCGCCGCCCGCAGCGCACGATCGGAAAGCCAGGACAGTGGAACCTCGATGAAAGGGTTGCTGGCCTTTGCGCAGACCAGCGCACTGGCCAGCAGTGGCCGCGAGCGGATCGAGAGGAGCATCGTCGGCGACTCGGCCGTCCACAGCTCGCCGATGGTGCGCATCAGATGCTGACCATCGGTGCCGGCTTCGTCGTCGTGGACGAACAACTGAACGCCGGCAAGGCCGCGCGCGCGATTCCACAACGTGCGAAAGCCGAGTGTCAAACTTCCGAGGACCGATTGCGCCATTTGTCGAACTGGAAAGCGCCCGCTTCAGCTGATGAAGTTGAACAGCGACAGCTTCTGGATCTGCGCGTAGGAGCCGAGCGCGGCCGAATACGCGGCTTGCTGGTTCTGAAACTCCGACAGCGCCGCCACGATGTCCAAATCTTCGGCGCGCGACCGGTCGGACTCGAGCTGCACGCTGCGCGCCGACTGCCGGTCCGAAATATTGTCGGCCCGGTTGAGCAACTCACCGGCGCGACCGCGTGCTGACGAAAGGCGCGCCATGCCGGCGTCGACCTGCACCAGTGCTTGTGCAATGCCGTGCGCAAGGGTGGCGCCGCCGGCTGCGTCGCGCACACCAGCAATGGCCTGGTCGAGCACGCCGAACAGGCTGGTTTTCGTGCTGGGCGTGATTTGAAGCGCTTCGCCGGCGGCCGGTTCGCCGCCCACGACCAACGCGATGCCGTCGAAGACGATCGGCTTGTCCGGCTGGAACGGCTGTGCGGACAATATGGTCGTGCCGGTCGTCGTGTCGATCACGTCATAGGCCATGGCGCTGCCGCTCGGACCGAACTGGATGCGGTAGTCGTGGCCCGTCAGCGCGGACGGATCCACGACCTTGCCAACATCGCTGTACACCGCTGCGGTGCCGGCGGCCTGCGTGACGACGAATACGCCGTTGCCGGTTGGCACGTCCATCCAGGTCGCGTGGCCGTCGAGCGCGGCCGGCAGCGCCAGTGCGCCGGCGGCTGGCTGCCCGGCGATTCCATCGAACACGACACCGCTTGCCGGATCGACAAATGGCTGCGCCGTGCTGCCGAGCCCCGCGAATAACGGCAATCCGTTGCTGTCGCTGCTGTTGGCAAAGCCAAGGATCTGATCGCGCAGGCTGCTCAGCTGCTGCGCAATGCTAGCGCGATCGACAGCCGAAAGCGCGCTGTTGCCAGCTTGCACCAGCAGCGCACGAAAGTCCTGCATCGCGTTCGAGGCATGGCCCAGCGTCGCTTCCCCTGTGGTGATCGCATTGCGCTGCACCTCGAGCGCGCGCTGGTCGGTGGCGACGCGAGAAAGGCGAGTGCTCGCGCGCTCGGCTTGCGCGGCGGCGGTGGGATCGTCGCTCGGGCGCAGCACCCGCTTGCCCGCGCTCATCTGCTCCTGAATCTTCGACAGTTGCGACTGCCGAGCCGTGAGCTGGTGTAGCGCTGATTCGTAGCTGTTCGTGCTCGCAAGCCGTGTACTGTTGCCGGTCATACGCCTTCCTAGTTCATGCTGCGCAGCAGCGAGTCGAAAACGTTCTGCGCGATCTGGATCATCTTGGCCGATGCCTGATAGGCCTGCTGGTATTGCAGCAGCTTGGCAGCCTCTTCGTCCAGATTCACACCGGCGACGTTGCTGCGTTCGGTTTCCAGGTTGGACGCGATCGACGAGGAAATGTCGGCCGCATATTTCGCGCCTTGCGCATGGGCGCCGATCTGCCCCATCAGCCCCGCGTAGCCATCCGACAGCGGCGCGCCGTCGAACAGCGCCTTGTCGCGCAATGCGAGCAAGGTCTGGGCGTTGCCCGCGTTGAAGCTTCCATACGCCGACGTAGCGGCCTGAATGGTCACCGTGTCGCCAGGCTTTGGTGTGCCGGCGAGCGTGACGGTCCAGCCGTTGAAGCTGATCGGTTGGCCCGCCACGTACGGCTGCCCAGTCGGATTTCCCGTGCCAGCGCCGACGACGTCGAAGCTGCCCGCCGCGGAAAACGTGAGGGTGACGGTGGCCGTCAGATTGGGGTCGGGCGCGACCGCGGCCAGGGAGCGGATCGCCGCGCTGCCACTGTTGCCGGTGCCGATGCGCGCCTCTACCGGGTTTGCCATCGCCAGCTCGATCGGCGATGTCAGCGCCATCGACATGCGGCCGGCTGCGGTCGCGAACGGCTCGAGCAGAAAGCTGTCGCCGACCGCTGCGGCGCCGGCGAGCTCGTCGATCGTCAGGCCGTCGATCTGCACCGGCGTTGGCCCGGCCAGATGAGTCGACTTGCCGTCCGACAGGCGCGTGATGTCAAGGCTGCCGCCAGCGCCGAAAGCGAGGTTGTAGGACGACGCAACCAGCGCGCTCGCATCGGTAACGGCGGCGGCCACCACCGCGCTGCCCGTGTTGCCGGCTGCTGCGATGGCGTTCGGCACCGCGATGGGCTGAAAAAAGTCTCCGCCCGCCTGGCGGTTCAGGTCGATTCCGAGCCGGTGCTGGGCATTGATTTCCGTGGCCATCGTCAGCGCCATCCGGCCGAGGCCATTGCGCGCTTCGGCGAGGTCACCATTCTGAAAGCGCAGCAGCCCGGCGATGACGCCACCACCCAGACTGGATTCATGGACTTCGCTGGCGAGTGATCCGCGCCCGATCGCGAGGCGGCTCGTGCCGCCCGCGTCCCCCTCGAGCGACAGCTTCGCCACGTTGCCGGCCAGCACCAGCGCATGACTGCCGACGAATACGCTCATCGAGCCGTCGTCGGCCGCCACGGTGGTGGCCTGAACCTGCTGGTTCAGCTCGCGCAGCAATTGGTCACGCTGATCGAGAAGATCGTTCGGACTTTGCCCTGGCCCCCAGACCCGCGCCATCTGCTCGTTCAGCGCTGCGATCTGCGTTGCAAGACCGTTGACGGTCTTGACCGCCTCGCCAAGCGCCGCGTTCACGCCTTGCTGCAGATCGGAAAGACGCGCGTCCGCATCGCGAAAACGCGCGGTCATCTCGTCGGCACGGGCGATCACCACATTGCGCGCGGTCACGTCGGTGGGCGCGCTCGCCACGTCAGAAAACGCATTCAACATGTCGTTGACGGCGGCCCCCAGCCCGCTTGCACCGCCTTTTAAGATGTCCTCCAGCAACGCCAGCCGATCAGACCGGGTGCTGTCCATCGCCGACACCGATTGGGCCAGAGCGGTCTGGCGTGTGAGGAACTCGTTGTGCGCCCGCTCGATGCTCGAAACCTCGACGCCGCCGCCGATGTAGCCGCTGCCCGTGTATCGGCCCGGCACCTGCTGCATCACCGCGGTCTGGCGCGAATAGCCGGCCGTGTTCGCGTTCGAGATGTTGTGGCCGGTGGTCGACAGCGCGGTCTGGTTGGCGAGCAGCGCGCGCGCACCAATGTTGAGGAGAGAGCTCATACGTTGCTCACGTTTGCAGCGATCGCTGAAGCTGCAATGCGGTGTTAATCGAGCGGCTCAGTTTGGCGGCGTAGGCCGGGTCTGTTGCATAACCGGCCTTTTGCAGCTCGCCGGCATAGGCGGTGGCCGATCCGGTGCTGGCGCGAGCCTGGGCGTAGCGCGGACTGGTCGCGATGAGGCGGGCGTAGTCGCGGAACGAAGACTCATACGAGTCGTAGGCGCGAAAGCGGCCCGTGACCTTGCGCGGCACGCCGCCTTCGTATTCGGTGGTCGTGATCTCGGCTACCTTGCCGGTCCAGCCCGCGCCGGCCTTGATGCCGAACAGGTTGAACGAATTGCTGCCATCGGCGTTGCGGATCTCGCTCTTTCCCCAGCCGGTTTCGTGACCAGCCTGGCCGAGCATGAAGGAGGAAGGGATGCCGGTAGCCTGCGCGACCCGCTCCGCCGCCTGACTGTGCTGTGCAACGAATCCGCTTTGGCTCGCGCTCGGGTTGATGGTGCTGGTCGCGCCTTGCGACGATGTGGTGGGCGCCGGGCGTCCCAGCGACACGATCGGCACCGCCCCGCGCGCGTCGCCGGTCATCTGCTGAGTCAACTGGCGCACGATCGCGTCGGACAGGCCGCCGGGCATGCCGGAAAGTTGCACCGCGAACTGCTGGTCCATCAGATCGGTGCCGAGCTTTTCGCCATCGCTGTCCAGGAGGCCAGACTTCATCGTCGCCTCGCGCATGCTCTTGATGAGTTCGCGCATGAAAAGCGATTCGAACTGCTTGGCCGCTTCCTTGACGGCTTTAGGATCGTTGCTTGCGGCTGCGTATTTCAGCGAATCGAGGGAGCGCGCATCGGCCGCGAGGCCGCCCGAGCCCAGCGCCTGCGAAGTGTTCAGGTTCATATCACCTCCAGCTCCGCGTTGAGTGCGCCCGAGGCCTTGACCGCCTGCAGGATTGCAAGCAAGTCCTGCGGCGTCGCGCCCAAGGCATTAAGCGCGCGCACCACGTCGGCCAGTTGCGGCGCGGCCGGCACCTGAATCAGGATGCCCGGCTCCTGCTTGATCTGTATGTTGGCCTGTTCGGTGACCACGGTCTGCCCTTGCGACAGCGGCGCCGGCTGGCTCACCAGCGGGGTCGAGCCGATCGTGATCGACAGGTTGCCGTGCGCGATGGCGCATGGGCCCAGGGTGACAGCCTGATTGAGCACGATCGATCCGGTGCGCGCGTTGATCACCACCTTGGCCGCGGGCGCCGATTGCTCAAATGTCAGCTCTTCCAGTTCGGCGATGAAGTTCACCCGCTCGTTGGCGTCGGTCGGCGCGCGCACCTGCACCGTGCGGCCGTCGAGCGCGCGCGCGGTGCCAGCGCCCAGCTTGCGGTCGATCACCTGCGCAACACGACGGGCAGTTTGAAAGTCGGCCGCATTGAGGCCCAGGTTGACGCTGTCGCCTTCGAGCAGCGGCGACGGCACGCTGCGTTCGACCTGGGCGCCGCCGGGCACCCGGCCCGCGCTCAAGTGGTTGATCTGCACCTTGCTGCCGGCAGCCGCTGCACCGGCACCGCTGACCACGACGTTGCCTTGCGCCAGCGCGTAGATCTCGCCGTCCGCGCCGCGCAAAGGCGTCGCGACAAGCGTGCCGCCCCTGAGCGACCTGGCATTGCCCATCGACGAAACGGTCACATCCACCGCCTGCCCCGGCTGCGCGAATGCCGGCAGCTGCGCCGTGACGATCACGGCAGCCACGTTCTTGAGCTGAAGTTGCGAAGCGCGGTTGTCGGGCAAGGTGATACCGAGCTGCTGCAGGTAATTGGCGACGCCTTGGGTGGTGTAGGGCATTTGCGTGGTCTGGTCGCCGGTGCCGTCCAGACCCACGATCAGGCCGT
>JBDTRV010000059.1:0-9499 GCA_039931475.1 Burkholderiales bacterium
GGAAGACGGCGGCGGCATGATCCTCGACATGATGTGCCACTGGCGCTACGTGCTGGACAACCTGTTCGGCGAGGTCAAATCGGTCTCCTGCATCGGTGCCACCCACATCCCCAAGCGATGGGACGAAGCCGGCAAGGCCTATGAAGCGACCGCCGACGACGCGGCGTACGCAACCTGCGAACTCACCGGCCACAACGGCGAGCCGGTGATCGCGCAACTGAACATGAGCTGGGCCACGCGGGTGCGGCGCGACGATCTCGTGACCTTTCACGTCGACGGCACCGATGGCTCGGCGGTCGCCGGCCTGTCGAGCTGCCGCGCGCAATCGCGAGTGGCCACGCCGCGCCCGATCTGGAACCCGGACGAGAAGCAGACGATGAACTTCTTTGACCAGTGGCAGGAAATTCCGGACTCGCAGGCTTATGACAACGGCTTCAAGATCCAGTGGGAGCACTTCATCCGCCATGTGGTGGAAGGCGCCCCCTACCAGTGGACCCTGCCCGAAGCCGCCAAGGGCGTGCAACTGGTCGAGGCCGCGCTCGAGTCCTGGCGCGAGCGACGCTGGATCGACGTGCCGCCGCTACAAATTTGATTGCTGAAAACCAATACTGGACGAGCGGCAACGGCATTTTTCGATCAACAACTCACTTGTGCAACCTGTCATGAACACGGCGCTTACCCTTCCGCTGGCCGACGGCCGGCTCGAACGCTACACCTTGCGCGGCACACCACCCGACCGGCCGATCGCGGACCTGCGCTTCAACCGCATCGCCTACTCGGCCGCGCACGTGGTGGCCGACCCGCTGGCCGCCGTTGACCCGTGGCTGCAATGCGCGATCGACTGGGACGCCACCATTGCCTATCGCCGCCACCTGTGGTCGCTCGGCCTCGGCGTGGCCGAAGCGATGGACACCGCGCAGCGCGGCATGGGCCTGGATTGGCCGACCTCGCTCGAGCTGATCGCCCGCTCGCTCGACGCCGCGCAAGACACGCCCGGCGCGCTCGTCGCTTCGGGCTGCGGCACCGACCATCTGGACCTCGATTCGGTCAAGTCGGTGGACGACGTGATCCGCGGTTACGAACAGCAGATGGAGGCAATCGAAGCGCTCGGCGGCAAGCTGATCGTGATGGCGTCGCGCGCGCTGGCCAGAGTCGCCAAAAGTCCGGCCGACTACGAAAAGGTGTACGACCGGGTGCTAAGCCAAGCGCGCGAGCCGGTGATCCTGCATTGGCTCGGGGACATGTTCGACCCCGCGCTTGCCGGCTATTGGCTCGGCAGCGGCGCTTCCAGCACCGCGGCGGGCGCGAGCAACTTCGACGGCGCGATGCAGACGGCGCTGGGCGTGATTGCCGCGCACCCGGACAAAGTCGACGGCATCAAGATTTCCCTGCTCGACAAGGACAAGGAGATCGCAATGCGGCGCCGCTTGCCCACCGCGGGCGGACTGGACGGCCACGGCGTGCGCATGTACACCGGCGACGACTTCAACTATGCCGAACTGATCGCGGGCGACAGCTTTGGCGGCGCGCCGACGCACGGCCAAAGCGACGCGCTGCTCGGCATCTTCGACGCGATCGCTCCGGCCGCCAGCGCCGCGCTTTCCGAACTCGCGCAAGGCAATCTCGAGAATTTCCACGCGATCCTCGGCCCCACGGTGCCACTGTCGCGCCACATCTTCGCGGCGCCGACGCGCTTTTATAAAACCGGCGTCGTGTTCATGGCGTGGCTGAACGGCCATCAGGATCATTTCACGATGGTCGGTGGCCAGCAAAGCACCCGCTCGCTGGTGCATCTGGCCGAGCTGTTCCGGCTCGCCGATGCGGCCGATCTGCTGGCGCAACCTGAATTGGCCCTGCAGCGCATGAAGACGCTGCTCGCGCTGCACGGCGTGGAGGACTGAGCGCACGATGAACATCTCGCAGGCCCCACCGCCGACGTTTCCCGAGCGCTTTGACGATCTGGAACAACTGGAAGACCAGTTGTCCCAGCCCTCGCCCGCGCTGATCCAGGCGCTTTCCAAGGTCGATGGCGACCTCCTCGTGCTCGGCGTGGGCGGCAAGATGGGGCCTACCTTGGCGCGCATGGCCAAGCGTGCCGACGTCGGCCGAAGAGTGATTGGCGTCGCGCGCTTTTCCGAACCCGGCCTGCGCGAGCGGCTGCAGGCGCATGGCATCGACTGTCTCGAAGCCGATTTGTTGTCGCGCGAGGCGATCGCTCGGCTGCCGGATGCGGCCAACGTTGTGTTCATGGCCGGGCGCAAGTTCGGCTCCTCGGGCAGCGAATGGCTGACCTGGGCGATGAACGCTCACGTGCCGGCGTTGGTCGCCGAGCGTTGGTGCGGCTCACGCATCGTGGCGTTCTCGACCGCTTGCGTCTATCCATTCGTCGATGTGAACGGCTGCGGCGCACGCGAAGACCTGGCGCCGACAGCGCCACCCGGCGAGTACGCGAACTCATGCGTCGCACGCGAACGCATGTTTGAGCATTTTTCGCATCTGCACCAAACGCCCGGGCGCCTGATTCGCCTGTCCTACGCGATCGACATGCGCTACGGCGTGCTGCACGATCTCGCGCAGAAGTTGATCGCAAATCAGCCGATCGACCTCACGATGAGCCACGCGAACGTCATCTGGCAGGGCGAGGCGAATGACTGGGCGCTGCGCTCGCTTGGCGCCTGCACCACGCCGACCTCGCCACTGAATCTGAGCGGCCCGATCATCTCGATCCGCAAGGCGGCCGAAGGGTTGGCCGAGCGCCTTGGAGTGACGCCGAAATTCACCGGCCACGAGGCCGACACCGCCTGGCTCGTCGATTGCAGCCAGGCGTTCGAACTGTTCGGGCCGCAGCAAGTCACGCTGGATCGCATGCTCGACTGGACCGCCGACTGGACCCGCCGCGGTATGGCGAGCCTGAACAAGCCGACGCACTTCGAAGCGCGTGACGGAAAGTATTGATGCCGCACAGCACAATTGCGCCCGACTCGTTCGCGCTGCTTAAGCGCGGCACCGTCATTCCCGCGCATCTGCTCGCGCTCGATGCAAAGCGCAAGCTCGACGAGCGCCGGCAGCGCGCCATGAGCCGTTACTACCTGGATGCCGGTGCGGGTGGGCTGGCCGTCGGTGTGCATTCGACGCAATTCGCCATTCGCGAAGCCGGTTTGTACGAGCCGGTGCTCGAGATGGCGATGCACGAAGCGTTGACCTGGCTGCCGCTGGATGGAAAACGGCCGCTCGTGATGATCGCTGGCGTGGCGGGGCAGACCGCGCAGGCCACTGCCGAGGCCCAAACCGCGCGGCGCCTCGGCTATCACGCCGCGCTGCTCAGCCTGGCCGCGCTCAAAGGGGCAAGCGAAGACGCCTTGATCGAACATTGCAACGCGGTCGCGGAGGTGATGCCGCTGGTCGGCTTTTATCTGCAGCCGGCCGTTGGCGGCCTTCACCTGCCGGCCAGCTTCTGGCGCCGCTTCGCATTGATCGACAACGTCGTCGCGATCAAGATTGCGCCGTTCAACCGCTACCGCACGCTCGACGTGATCCGCGGCGTGGTCGAGGCCGGCGCCGAAGAGCGCGTGACGCTCTACACCGGCAACGACGACCACATCGTGCTCGATCTGCTCACGCCGTTCACCGTGCAGCGCGATGGCAAGCCGATCACCGTGCGCATCAAGGGCGGGCTGCTCGGCCACTGGAGCGTGCACACGCGACGCGCCGTGGAGCTGCTGCACCGCCTGCATTCGGCCGCGGACAAACCTGAATTGCCAGCCGACCTGCTCGCACTCGACACAAAGGTCACCGACTGCAACGCCGCGCTGTTCGACGTCGCCAACGACTTTCGCGGCTGCATCGCGGGCTGCCATGAAGTGCTCAGGCGTCAAGGCCTGCTCGAAGGCATCTGGTGCCTCGATCCCGAAGAGGACTTAAGCCCCGGCCAGGCCGACGAACTGACCCGCGTGCATGACGCCTACCCCGATTTGGACGACGACTCATTCGTGGCCGAACACCGCGCACGCTGGCTCGGCTGACAACCAACCCATCTTTTTCAACCACGCTAATAGGAGACACGACATGAAAAAACGAACATTGATCCGGACCGTTGCGCTGGCCGCCCTCGCAGGCACCATCGGCTCGCCCGCGCTCGCGCAGAACTGGAAGCCGGAGCGCCCTATCACCATCATCGTGCCGTGGGCGGCGGGCGGCTCGACCGACCAGGTCACGCGCGTCACCGCGGCCGAACTCGAAAAAGCGCTCGATCAAAAGATCGTGATCGTGAACCAGCCCGGCGCCTCCGGCTCGATCGGCAGCAAGAGCGCATGGGATGCACCGAAGGACGGCTACACCTGGACCGCAGGCGCGGCGCAAGACCTCGGCAGCTACGAGACGCTGGGCTTCTTCGCGACCAAGATCGCGGACTGGCACGTGTATTTGAGCGTCGCCAACGTGCAGGTGATCGGCGTCAATCCGAACACTCCGTACAAGAACGCCAAGGATCTGCTCGATGCGATGAAAGCCAAGCCGGGCCAGGTCAGCGTCGCGACCGCCGGCGTCACCTCCGCCGGCCACAACGCGATGGAGCTGATCGCGAAGAAGACGGGCGTCAAGTACAAGCACGTCACGTATGACGGCGGCAACCCCGCGGTCGTTTCCACGGTGGCCGGTGAAACCGAGGTGACGACGCAACTGGCCGTGGAGCAGGCCGACATGATCCGCGGCAAGCGCATCCGGCCGCTTGCCACGGTGAGCGACAAACCGCTCGAACTCGAAGGCTACGGCACCATTCCGCCGCTGTCCGACACCCTCCCCGGCTTCAAGGCGCCGGTCAACTACTTCGGCATCTTCATTCCGAATGGCGTGCCGGAAGACGTGGTCAAGACGATGGACAAGATCTGGACCGAGAAGATCGCCAAGAGCGAGGCATTGAAAAAGTACGCGAACAGCCGAGGTGCCTTGTTCGCGCCGCTGTATGGCAAGGAAGCACAGGAAGCGGTGGCACCCGCGATCGCGGCCAACACCTGGTTGCTGTTCGACAGCGGCAAGGCCAAGGTGTCGCCGGACACGCTCGGTATCGCGCGGCCCTGATGCCATGCAGGGCGATGCGCTGACCGCCGAAAGCGGAGCCGACGCGGCGGATGCGGATGCGGCGCTGGACGAGGCCGAAGCCGCCGCGCTCGCGCGCCGGACATCGCCGCGTGCCGACCTGCGCCAGTCGCTCGGCTGGATCGCGTTCGGCATCGTCGTCATCGTGCTGTCCTGGCGCATGGACCGGCTCGAGCGGCAGGACATCAATCCGTACACGGTGCCGGGCCTGCTGCCTGGGTGCCTTGGCATCGCGGTGGTGCTGTTCGGCGTGCTGATGCTGGCGCGCTCCTGGCGTCGCATGGCCCACACCGAGCCGGTCTCGGCGGAGCCAGCGCGCGGCTTCAGCGCAATCGAACGCACGAACGAAAAAAGCGCGCTGGAGCGCACTGAGGCCAAGCGCATCTGGACCGTGCTGACGCTTTGCATCGGCTATGCGGCCGGCCTGATGGGCCATGGCCTGCCGTTCTGGCTCGCGACGTCGCTGTTCGTCGCCGTGGCGATCGGAGTGCTCCAATTTTCAGAGCGAACTATTCTGCACCAGCGAGCGCGGGGCGCCATTTTTGCTCTTGGAATGGGGGTGGCGACGGGTCTTGTCACCACGTTCGTGTTCCAGGATCTGTTCCTCGTTCGGCTGCCCTAGCACCCCGTTTCACAGGTACACCCACATGAAATCGCGCCTTTCGAGCCATGGCGGCGTTGCAAATCCTCGCGATACCTCGGGGTATCGCCTGCGGTTTGCGCCTTGCCCTGACCCGAAACGCATCAATTTCACCGCGTGGCCGTGCCTGTGAAGCGGGGCACTTAACCAAAGCAACAACACCATGCTTGAAGGCCTTTCGATGCTGGGGCAGTCTTACCTCGGCTTCCTCAACTTCACCTCGATTACCTATGGTCTCGGTGCCGCGCTGCTCGGCATCATCGTCGGCGTGCTGCCGGGGCTGTCGGCCACCTTGTGCATCGCGCTGCTCACGACCTTGACGATCAAGCTGCAGCCGAACGACGCGATCCTGATCCTGATCTGCGCCTACGTCGGCACGATCTACGGCGGAAGCCGCACCGCGATCCTTTTGAACATTCCCGGCACCGCCGCCAATGCAGCGTCGTGCGCCGACGGCTTTGCGCTCGCGCGCCGTGGCGAGGCCGGGCGCGCCATCGGCATCGCGACCTCGGGCGCGTTCACCGGCACCTTGTTCGGCGTGATCTGCCTGGCGATGTTCACGCCGGCGCTGGCCGAAGTGGCGCTCTCGTTCGGCGCGTTCGAGTTCTTCTGGCTCGCGCTGTTCGGCGTGTCGATCTCGGGCAGCATCGTCGGCAACGATCCGATCAAGGGCTGGCTCATGGGGTGCCTGGGCCTTTTAATCGCGCAGATCGGGCAGGAAGGCATCTACGCGTACAACCGCTTCACGTTCGGCTGGGACGAGCTTGGCGGCGGGATCGGGCTGATCCCGGCACTGATCGGCGCGTTCGGTTTCGCCGAGGTGCTCACCGCGCTGGCCGATCCGATCGAACGCAAGATCGTCGAAATGCGCGACTCGGTGTTGCCGCGCTTTCGGGAAGTTGCGCAGTACTGGAAAACGGTGGTCAGGTCCGGCGTGATCGGCGTGACCACCGGCATCCTGCCGGGCGTCGGCGAAGATTCGGGCGCCTGGATGTCCTATGCCGCGGCCAAGGCCACCGCGAAGGATCGGGATCAGTTCGGCAAGGGTTCGATCGAAGGGCTGATGGCGGCCGAAACCGGTGACATGTCGGCCATTCCCGGCGCAATGATCCCGGCGCTGGCGCTCGGCATCCCGGGCTCGGCGCCATCGGCGGTCCTGCTCGCCGCGATGATCATCCACGGCATCCAGCCCGGGCCGATGTTGATGATCAAAACACCGCATTTCATCTACGACGTGGTCGCGATGACGACCCTGGCCAGCTTCGCGATCCTGTTCTTCGGCCTGTTCATGGTGCGCCCGCTGCTGCTGGTGCTCAAGGTGCCGCGCGCGGTGCTGATGCCGATCATCTTCGTGCTCTGCGTGGTGGGCGCATTCGCAATCGCGTCACGCTTGTTCGACGTGTACGCGATGCTCGTGATCGGCGTCGGCGCGTTTTTCCTGCGCCGGCGCGGTTACGAAATGGCGCCATTCGTGCTCGGCCTCGTGCTCGGCGAATTGCTCGACAAGAGTTTGCGCCGTGGTCTGGTGCTGTCCGACGGCAGCCTCGAGCCATTCTTCACGCGGCCGATCAGCGCGGCCCTCGCGTTGATCACGATCCTCACGATGCTGATGTACATCCCGGCCGTCAATAGGCGCCTGCGCGGCGGATGGGGCGCGGTGAAGCGCCTGGTGCTGCGCCGAGACACCTGACGCAAAGGCCGCACTGCCCGAAAAGCACCCGCTGAACGGAAACTCTTGATGAAATACGCTCTTTGCAACGAAGTGCTCAAGCACCTTTCCTTTTCCGAGCAGTGCCGCGTGGCCGCCGCGCTTGGTTACGACGGCCTCGAAGTGGCGCCGTTCACGCTGGCGGGGGACCCGTCGACGATAAGCGACAGCCAGGCGCGCGAGTTTGGCCGCATCGCGGCGGATCATGGGCTCGACGTCAGTGGCCTGCACTGGTTGCTGGTCGCGCCGGAGGGTTTGTCGATCGTCAGCCCCGATGCCGCGTTGCGCGCGAAGACCACCGCGTTCATGCAGCGGCTGGTCGAACTGTGCGCGCTGATGGGTGGCAAGTACCTGGTGCATGGTTCGCCCAGACAGCGTTCGGTGCCGCCGGGCGACTCGCACCGCGCTGCCCTGCAGCGAGCGCAGGAGTGTCTTGCCGCCGCGGCACGCAACGCCCTGCAATGCGGCGTCATCTACTGCATCGAGCCGCTCGCAACGGCGGAGACCGATCTGATCAACACCATCGCGCAGGCGGCCGAGCTGGTCGACGCGGTCGACTCGCCCGCGCTCAAAACCATGATCGATTGCAGTGCCGCCGGTCAGGTCGAAGCGCACGACGTGCCGAGCTTGATCCGGCGCTGGATGCCGACCGGCCGCATCGCGCACGTGCAGGTCAACGACCCAAACCGGCGCGGGCCGGGTCAGGGCGAGATGCGGTTTGCGCCCATCATCGCCGCTTTAGGCGAGATGCAGCGCGCCGGCCACTACTACGGCATCGTCGCCGTCGAGCCATTCGATTACGTACCCGATGGGCTCGGGTCGGCCGCGCGCGCGATCGGCTACTTGCGTGGGCTGGAGGAGGCGGTTCATGAGTGAAGCCCCATCCTTTGCCATCCGCGAGATCGAGCTGTTCGAGCGCCCGGTCAAGCTGCGCCTGCCGTTCCGCTTCGGCGTCGTCACCTTGACGGAATGCCCGCAAGCCTTCGTTCGTGCCCGCATCGAACTGGCCGATGGCACCAGCGCCTGGGGCGCGGCGGCCGAAATGATGGCGCCGAAATGGTTCGACAAGAACCTGGATCTTTCCAACGAAGACAACTTCGACCAGTTGCGCGAGGTGACGCGCCTGGCGCGCGATGCCTACCTCGGCGACAAGACGCCGGCGACCGCGTTCGGCCATTTCGCGCGCCATCACGACCCGCATCAGGCCGCCGCCCGCGAACGCGGCTTCAACCCGCTTCTGGCCAGCTACGGCCCCGCGCTGCTCGATCGCGCGGTGCTCGATGCGTTGTGCCGCGCCCTCGGCATTTCGTTCTACACCGCGATCCAGCGCAATCTGGCCGGGATAGGACTCGCGCGGCCTGAGTTCGAGGGCCTGAACGTCGATGCGTTCTTGTCGAAACTCCAGCCAGCGGCGTCGATCGAAGCGCGCCACACCGTCGGCCTGGTCGACGCCATTGACACCATCGCCCCCGAGGCCAGAGTCAACGACGGCCTGCCCGAAACCCTGGAAGAAGTCGTGCGCGCCTACGGCCACCGCTACTTCAAGCTCAAGGTCGGCGGCGAGATCGATGCCGACTTGGCGCGACTGGGTTCCATCGCCTCGGTGCTGGACCAAGCGACCTCCCCCTACTTCGCATCGCTCGATGGCAACGAGCAGTACCAGGACGCGGCCGGCATCGGCGAGCTGATGGCGCGAATTCGCGAGACGCCGGCGCTGGCGCGGCTCTACGATTCGATCCTGTTCGTCGAACAGCCGATTGCGCGCAAGCACGCGCTCGACGTCGATTTGACGGGCCAGCACATCGGCAAGCCGGTGATCATCGACGAGTCGGATGGCGAACTCGATACCTTTGTCCGTGCGCGCGAATGCGGCTACGCGGGTGTGTCGTCCAAGACCTGCAAGGGCGTCTACAAGTCGATCCTGAACGCGGCGCGCTGCGCGACATGGAACGCCGAACTGCAGGAGCCACGCTTCTTCATGTCGGCCGAAGACCTGACGACGCAAGCGGGTCTGGCGGTGCAGCAGGACCTCGCGCTCGTCAACCTGCTTGGGATCA
>JBDTRV010000060.1:0-9490 GCA_039931475.1 Burkholderiales bacterium
AGCACGATACCCGCAAGCGAAAGCTGAAGGTGCGACAGACCCAGGTCGCCACCGCCGGGCAGCGCCATCGAGACGCCCGATGCGAACAACAGCAACCGGGCCAGCCAGCCGGCCACCCCGCCTCCCAACCTGCCGAAACCCACCAGCCAACCTTGCATGGCCGAGGCGATCAGCAAGATGCCGAGGAACGCGGTGACCACGACGACCACGATGTCCACCGTTGAGTCTCCCTGGAGGATCAGCGCTGGATTGAGCACGAAGAAAAACGGCACGAAGTACATCGTGCTGCCCAGCTTCATCGACTGTAGCCCGACCTTGATCGCGGGCGCTCCGGCCAGGCCCGCCGCGACGAACGACGCGAGCGCCACCGGCGGCGTGATGAACGAGACCATGCCCCAATACATCATGAACAGGTGCACCGCGATCGGATTGAAGCCGGCCGCGACCAGCGGCGGTGCCAGCACGATCGCGAGGAAGATGTAGCAGGCGGTGATCGTCATCCCCATGCCGAAGATGAAGCTCGTGATCGCGCCCATCACGAGCAGCACATAGATGTTGTTGCCGGCCAGGTAGACCAGGTCGTTCGCGAGCGTTCCGGCCAGGCCCGTCACCGACAAGGCGCCGATGATGAGGCCGACCCCGGCCAGCAGCGCCGCCAGTTCCGCGAGCGACTTAGAAACCCCTTCGAGCAGCTCGACCAGGCGCTTCCAGTTCAGCCGGTGGCGCGGCCAGACCTGGTTGATCACGAGCAGCAGCGCGGTTGCATAAAACGGCGCCACCGCTTCCTGCTGCAGCACCAGCAGCATGAACACCAGAAGCGCAAACACCAGGATGTATTGCCAACCTTCGGCAAAAGTTTTGCCGATCAGCGGCAGCTCGGCTCGCGGCAGACCCTTCAAGCCGTTGCGCGCCGAATAGCCGTCGATCTGGATGAACAGACCGAAGTAAAACAACAGCGACGGCACCAGCGCCGCCATCACGACGGTCGAATACGGGATACCGAGGAACGCGGCCATCACAAACGCGGTCGCGCCCATGATCGGCGGCATCAGCACGCCGCCGGTCGAGGCGCAGGCTTCGACGCCACCCGCGTAGGCCGGAGAGAAACCGATGCGCTTCATCGCCGGAATCGTCACGACGCCGGTGGTCAGCACGTTCGAGACCACGCTGCCCGAGACCGAGCCCATCAGCCCGCTCGCGAAGATCGACACCTTGGCCGGCCCGCCACGGACCTGGCCGAACAGCGCGAACGCGATGTTGTTGAAGAAGCTCGCCGCACCGGTGTATTGCAGCACCGCACCGAACATGACGAAGCCGATCACCAGTTCACCGAACGCTCGGGTCGGAATGCCGAGCACGCTTTCGCTGCTGGTGAAATGGTAGGCGGCCGTGGTGCTGAAGGGTTGCGGCAGGCCGGAGATCGGCCCCGGCATGTCGGCCGCGAAGATCGGATAGAGCGAGACCAGCAGCACCACCACGAACACCGCCGTGCCGCCGGCGCGACGCGTGGCTTCGAGCAACAGCACCCAGCCGATGCTCGCGACCCAGACCGCGGTGGTCGGCGCCATGAACTCCCAGGCTTCTGTCAGGATCTTGTGCGCATTGAACGCGAAATAGATGAAGACCCCAAGCGACAGCAAATACAGCAGAACGTCATACCACGGCACCTTGTCAATCCGCGCCTTGGAGGACGCGGGCAGGAACAGGAACACGATGCCTACCAAGAGCGCGCACAACAGGTACAGATAGGCGTTGTCGAGCAGCGTGTAGTTGACGAAAAAGCCGAGGTTCAGGATCTTGTTGAGTGAAAGCAGCACCGCCGCCACGCCACTGACCACCACCACGCCGCGCCAGAGCGGCGGCAGGGTGCGGTGCCGGGCTTCAGGCGGCGCCGCAGCCGGCGCCACCGCCGGTATTTCGGGCTGGTTGCCGGATGGGTTGCCGGGCGGTGACGCAGGGTTGCCGGATGCGGTCATGGGAAGGTTTCTCTAGTCGATTCCTGCAGGTGGGCGTTGGCGCAACATTCTTGTCTCGGCCCTCCTCCGCCACGCGGGGGAGGGAGGGAACAAGGGTCAGCCTGGCTTTACCAGTCGCTCACGACGACGCTGAAGCCTGCCTTCTTGAGCGCCTCGGCCCGTGCCTTCATCCAGGCCTGCTCGAACGCCTTGTCATCGTCGATATTCTTCGCCTGCACTGACTTCCATGCTTCTTCGAGCACCTTCTGGCGCTCGATCAGCTTGTCGTTGTGCGCCTGGAACTCCGGCGTCCAGACGCCTTTTTCCTTGAAGTACTTGATCGCACCTTCATGGAACGGAATCACCCAGGCGAAGTTCTGCCTGTCGAGCGCCCAGCCAATGTTGCCGGGGGCGGAGTCCTTGTAGTCGGGGTAGGTTTCGACCATGGCCTTGGTCATCGCGTAGACGAGCTTGTCGTCCTGCTTGTCGTAGGTCATGAGGATCGGATACGGGTAGGTCGCGGATTCGACCTTGTGGTCCTTGTCCAGATCGGCCCCCTCGGTTCCCATGAACGGCAGAAAGAACGGCGCGGTTTCGGTAATGCGTTTCCAGCCTTCCTTGTCGGCATGAGCAATCACCGGGTAGACGATACCGCGCGGTGATTTCGCAAGCTGATACGCCTTGCCCGAGATCGAGGAGGTGAACGCGGCGTCGGCCTGGCCATTGATGACGCCGTCCATCGAAGCGCCGAAGCCGCCGAAGTCGACCCGCTGCACGTCGGCCCACGTCAGGTTCGCGAACGCGAGCAGCGCTGTGATGTTCTGATTCAGCGCGGGCGAGCCGATCACCCATGCGACCTTCTTGCCCTTCAAGTCAGCGATTGTTTTGACACCGGAGTCCTTGGCCGCGACCACCGTCAGCAACTGGTCCGACTTGTTGATGAGCAGGCCGCGCACTGGCTGCGGGCCCCAGTTCTTCGCGCCGAACTCGAACACGCCTTCTTGCGCAAGGTAGCTGCCGCCGACCCCATTGGCCGAGAACTGAACCTGGCCGGCCTTGAGCGGCAAGGTGCGCGAGACATCACTCTTGCCCGGCAGCACTCTCAGGTTCACGCCCCATTTCTGCTTGAGCGCGTTGCCGATCGCGACCGCCTGGTTGTAGCCGCCGGAGCCGACGTCGTAGGCGCTCCAGGCCAGCGTGGACGGCAGGCCTTCCGGTTTTTCCGCTTGAGCGCCGGCGGTCGACACGCCGAGCGCGATCGAAAGCGCGAACGCGGCACGAGTGGTGGTCTGTTTCAGGTTCATGGGTTGTCTCCTTCTTGAAGGTGGTTGTTGGGCGATCGGACGGCTGCCCGGCTCACAGCTCTCGGCGAACGCTTTGCCGCCGCTGATCGATCGAACATGCTCGCAGCAAACCCTGCCGGCGTCTGTCGGGACATTCCATGAGGCGCCCCTGGCCCAGGGTGGGGATCAAACCGACAGCGGCTGCTCCTGCATCGCCTCGCACTGCTCCTCCAGCATCCGAATCTGCCCGCGCCAGTAGTCGCTGGTGCCGAAGTATGGGAAATGAATCGGAAAAGTCGGGTCGCGCCAGCGACGCGCGAGCCAGGCGCTGTAATGGATCAGCCTGAGGGTGCGCAGCGGCTCGATCAGCTTGAGTTCGCGCCGGTCGAACCGGCGCAGTTGCTCGTAACCGTCGAGCAGGGCGGACAGTTGCATGGTGCGATCGGCCCGCTCACCGGACAACAGCATCCAAAGGTCTTGCACCGCCGGGCCGGTGCGGCAGTCGTCCAGATCCACGAAGTGCGGGCCTTCGCCAGGCGCGCCCGCGGGTGTCCACAGGATGTTGCCGGGGTGGCAGTCGCCATGCAGACGAATTTTCGCGATCGGCTCCGACGCCGAGTCGGGGTGAGGCGATTTCTCGGATACTTTTCGGCCGTTTCCGCTAGTCAATAGGTCACTTTCAGCTATCAATTGAAGAGCATCGGCGCAGGCAGCGCCCCACTCGCGCTGCACGTCCATCGGCATGCCGCCGTGCTCGAGCAGAAACTCGCGCGAGGCGCTGCCGAAGCTTTGCAAGTCGAGCGCCGGTCGTTCCGCGAACGGGCGCGCGGCGCCAACATTGTGGATGCGCGCGACAAATCGGCCGATCCATTCGAGCACCTCGAAATCATCCAGCTCCGGCGCTCGCCCGCCGCGCCGCGGGCTGACCGAGAACGCGAAATCATCAAAGTGGTGCAAGGTGCTTCCCTCGAACGTGAGTGGGCCGACCACCGGCACTTCCGCCGCCATCAGCTCGGCCGCGAAAGCGTGTTCTTCGAGAATTTGGGCGTCGCTCCAGCGCCCGGGCCGGTAGAACTTGACAACCACCGACGCATGGCTTGCGCCATTAAGGTCAAGCGGCTCTTCGAGGGCAACCTGATAAACCCGGTTTTCGTAAGAGCTGAGCGCCACCAGGCGGCCGTCGCCGTACAGCCCGACGCTTGCGAGCGCATCGAGCACGACATCCGGCGTCAGCCGCTGATAGGGATGGCCGCCCTGCGCTTCATCGGCCTCGCGCGGCGTATTCACGCGGCCAGCACATCGGGCCGACTCGAATCCGCATGCAACTCGTTGCGAGCGTCGGACCGGATCGCTATGGATTCTGCTTGGATGTAGGGGATGTTCATGGCCAGATTTTGCTCGAGCACCATCCCCCGGGTATTCCCGGCGGTCTGGAGCCGGAAGAAGGCGGCAAACTCTGTGCATGGTTTCGGGACAACCGGGCGCTTGTCCACAGCGCGGCGACGATCGCGCGAGTTGTTCACTTTCCACCGTTCGTAACCAGCCCATTGCCCCACCAACTTCGGCCCGCATTAAGTGGTTGATCGCGCTTTAGAAAAAGCGCTTGTCCACAGCCCGTATGCTTGCCTATCTACTACTACTATTTATTCATTGAACAAGAAGAGAAAGACGGGCAACCGAGCCTCGAAACCGATCCGGCGCGCGAAACGAAAGCAGGTGGCGCCACGCAAACCGGCTGTTAAGATTCGGCCCAACCGAGGTGTCCTAGCTGCCATGACCGTTGCCCTCGCAGGACGCGCGCCTGCCACGTTCGAGATCAAGAGCGCGAACCTTCCCCTGGTCGCTCTGCTGCTCAAATCCACCGATCTGTCGCTGCTCGAAGCCGAGTTCGACGAGCGCTTTGCCGAAACGCCGAATTTCTTCGAAGACGATCCGCTCGTGATCGACCTGTCGCCGCTTGCCGCCAATGCCGGCGACGTCGATTTCGGCCGGCTCGCGGCGCTGCTCAAGGCGCGGCGGATGGCGCCGATCGCGTTCAAGGGCGGCACCGAGCGGCATGCGGTGGCCGCGCGCGCGGCGGGCCTCGTCGCGGCGCCAGACGCCGAGATGCAGAAAAACGCGGTGCAAGCGGCCGAAAAAGAAGCGGCGCCTCCGTCGCCCAAGTCGGCCGCGCGAGCGCAAACCCGGCAACCACCCGCGGCAACGCCGGCGACCGCCGCCGAAGCCAACCGCGAAGCCGCCCGCCAGGCGCCGCCACCGACTCCCGGCGCGCTCGTGATCCATAAGCAGGTGCGCTCGGGTCAACAAATTTACGCGAAGGGCCGCGATCTGGTGGTGCTCACCACGGTCAACGCCGGCGCCGAAGTGATCGCCGACGGTCACGTCCACATCTACGGATCGCTGCGCGGCAAGGCGATCGCGGGCGCCCGTGGCAACACCGAGGCGCGGATCTTCGCGCTGTCGCTCGAGGCCGAACTGATCGCGATCGCGGGCACCTACCGCACCAGCGAAACCCCGCTGCCGCCGGACGTGTTCGGGCAGCCGACGCAGATTCGCCTGGTCGGCGAGAAGCTGCTGATGGAGCCGCTCAAGAACTGACCCGCGGTGCGCGCGGCGCACTGCAAGAACGAATCGAGAACAAGGAATCCATCCCGATGTCAAAAATAGTCGTCGTCACCTCCGGCAAGGGAGGCGTTGGCAAGACCACCACCAGCGCGAGTTTCTCCGCCGGGCTGGCACTCAAGGGCCACAAGACCGCGGTGATCGACTTCGACGTCGGTCTGCGCAACCTCGACCTGATCATGGGCTGCGAGCGCCGGGTGGTGTATGACCTCGTCAACGTGATCCAGCAGGAAGCCACCTTGAACCAGGCGCTGATCCGCGACAAGCAGTGCGACCAGCTCTACGTGCTCGCTGCCTCGCAAACGCGCGACAAGGAGGCCTTGAACCAGGAGGGGGTGGAGCGGATCATCAACGAACTGCAGGCGATGAACTTCGACTACATCGTCTGCGATTCGCCGGCCGGCATCGAATCCGGCGCGCTGATGGCGATGCACTTCGCCGACGAAGCGCTGGTCGTGACGAATCCGGAAGTCTCCTCGGTGCGCGATTCGGACCGCATCCTGGGCATGCTCGCCTCCAAGACCAAACGCGCGATGCAAGGCCTGGACCCGGTCAAGGAGCATCTCTTGATCACGCGCTACAACGCGAACCGTGTCTCCGAAGGGCAGATGTTGTCGCTGGAAGACATTAAGGACATTCTGCGAATCCCGCTGATCGGCGTGATTCCTGAATCGGAAACGGTGCTGCAGGCCTCGAACCAGGGGGTGCCCGCGGTCCACATGCAGGGCACCGACGTGGCGGCCGCCTATCAGGACGTGGTGGCGCGCTTCTTGGGAGAAGAGCGCCCGATGCGCTTTACCGGCGCCGAAAAACGCGGCTTCTTCAACCGCATGTTCAAGGGGAGGTAAGGCCATGTCGTTCCTGTCTTTCCTGATTGGGGAAAAGAAGAAGACGGCCAGCGTCGCGAAAGAGCGCTTGCAGATCATCCTCGCGCACGAGCGGGTCGGCCGCAACGCCGCGGCGCCCGATTACCTCGAGGCGCTGCAGCGCGATCTGATCGCGGTGATTTCCAAGTACGTGTCGATCCACCCGGATGACATCCGCGTGAATCTGGAGCGGCAGGACAACCTCGAAGTGCTCGAAGTCAAGATCGAGCTACCCGAGAAGGCCAAGGCTTGACGCAGCAGTCGCGCCGCTCGCGCGGCGCGACTGCATCCGGCTGACCGATGCGGACGACCACCACCGGTTCTGCCGCCGCCTGCGATTGGCCACCGCTGCCCTGCGTGGTCGGCCACCGCGGAGCGAGCGCGCTGCGGCCGGAACACACGATCGCGTCTTACGCCAAGGCCATCGAAGACGGCGCCGACTTCATCGAACCCGATCTGGTGCCGACCCAGGACGGCGTGCTGGTAGCGCGGCATGAAAACGCGATCTGCATTCTGGGAGCCGACGGCAAGCCGATCGAAGCGACGACCGACGTGGCTGATCGAGCCGAATTCGCGAACCGGTGCCGCACCAAGACGATCGACGGCAAAACCATTTGCGGATGGTTCACCGAAGACTTCACCCTGGCCGAACTAAAGACCTTGCGCGCCCGCGAGCGCATTCCGCGCATCCGCCCCGCCAACACGCGGTTCGACGGCCAGTTCGAGATAGCGACGCTGCAGGAAATCATCGACCTCGCGAAAGCCAGCTCGCAAAGCACCGGCCGCAATGGTCGCACCGTCGGCATCTATCCCGAAACCAAGCACCCGAGCTACTTCCGCTCGATCGGTCTGGCGCTGGAAGATCGGCTGATGGACCTGCTCGAGGCCAACGGCTGGAGCGACCGGGCAGCGCCGGTGTTCGTGCAGTCGTTCGAGCCATCGAGCCTGCTGCGGATGCGCAAGCGATCGAGCGTGCGCATGGTGCAACTGATCGAAGGCGCCGGCGGGCCGTTTGACGCCGATGCGCTGGACGATCCATCCCTGAAGACCTTCGGCGCGATGACGACGCCGGCCGGCCTGGCGCAAATCGCCCGCCATGCGCAAGCCATAGGGGTGCTCAAGAAACTGGTGCTGCCGGTGGACGGAGGTGCGCTGCAAGCGCCGACCACGCTGGTCCGCGATGCGAATGCCGCGGGCCTTCAGGTGCACGTCTGGACCTTGCGGCCCGAGAACGCCTTTCTGCCGGACGCGCTACGCGGCGAACCGGCCGACGATCCGAGCGCTCGTGGTGACGCCGCGGCAGAGATTCGCGCCTTTCTGGCGGCCGGCGTGCAGGGTCTCTTTTGCGACGATCCGGCCGAGTCCCGGGCGGTTGTCGGCTGGCGGTAGACAGGTGGATTCCAGGGTTTCGCCCGCGCTGCGATTGCATCTATTTTTATAGCATGGTAGTAAGCAAGGACGAGCGCGGAAAGCACTATTCGATCGAAATATCGTACGCACGGAACCTGCGGCACCCTCCGATCGCGTAAGCTGACCGCCACAGCAACCGAAGAAGGCGCGAGCGATGGCGACGACAACGGACAAAACGGTGGGCCTCATCGGCCTGGGTGCGATGGGCAGTGGCATGGCGCAGTCGCTCAGGCGTGCCGGCCACGAGGTGCATGTGTTCGACCTGCGGCCCGACGCGGCCAAGGCGTTCGCCGAGGACGGCGGCGTGGCTTGCGGCAGCCTGCACGAGTTGGGCGCGGCCTGCGACGTGGTGATTTCGGTCGTCGTCAACGCCGAGCAGACCGAAAGCGTGTTGTACGGTCCGCAGCACGACGGCCGTGGCGTTGCCGATGCGATGGAGCCGGGCAGCGTGTTCGTCATGTGCTCCACCGTCGACCCGATCTGGACCGAAAAGCTGGAAGCGCGCCTGGCTCAAGCCGGCCTCCTGTACCTCGATGCGCCGATCTCCGGCGGCGCCGCGCGCGCCGGGGCCGGCCAGATCACGATGATGACGGCGGGAACCCCTGACGCCTATGCCATTGCCGATCCGTTTCTGGATGCGATGGCGGCCAAGGTCTACAAGCTCGACGACAAGGCCGGCGCCGGCAGCAAGATCAAGGTCATCAACCAGTTGCTCGCGGGCGTGCACATCGCCGCCGCAGCCGAAGCGATGGCGTTGGGGCTGCGGGAAGGCGTCGACCCGGCGGCGCTGTACGAGGTGATCACGCATAGCGCGGGCAACAGTTGGATGTTCGAGAACCGCATGCCGCACGTTCTCGCGGGCGACTACACGCCGCTGTCGGCGGTCGACATCTTCGTGAAGGACCTGGGGCTGGTGCTGGACCTGGCGCGGTCATCCAAGTTTCCGCTGCCGCTGTCGGCCTGCGCGCACCAGATGTTCATGAGTGCGTCCTCGGCCGGCTTCGGCAAGGAAGACGACAGCGCGGTGATCAAGACTTTTCCAGGCATCGAGCTGCCGAAATGAAACTTACCCCCAGGCTTCGCTCACTTCGTTCGACTCTCGCCCGCCCCCTTGCAGTGGGCGACGCCAGCGGCCTGGCGAAGCCAGCTCCGCGGCGCCTGCTTGAAGGGGCCTCGCCAGTTTCAACCGCTCGTGCGCGGCGCGCGCGTCACGGAGAACCGTCATGACCGCCGCGCCGGGCCGCCCCAAGCAAGGTCGCGCCCCCTTTGGGGGGCAGCGTAGTACACGCAGTGACAAGCGTGGGGGCCGACGTTGACCGCCGCGCCGGGCCGCCCCAAGCAAGGTCGCGCCCCC
>JBDTRV010000061.1:0-9401 GCA_039931475.1 Burkholderiales bacterium
ATCGGGTCAATGAATTTCAGGACGGTGTGGGCAAGGCGATCGACTATGCGACCGCACTGGGTTGCAAGAAGGTCAACGTGCTGGCCGGCATCACGCCGAAGAACGTCGACGCCGGCAAGGTGCGCGAAACCTTCGTTGCCAATCTGAAGTTCGCTGCGCAAAAGCTGAAGGACGCGGGCATCACGTTCGTGATGGAGCCGATCAACACCTTCGACATTCCGGGGTTCTATCTGAACCATACGCAGCAGGCGCTCGATCTGATCGCGGAAGTAGGTTCGGACAACCTGTTCGTCCAGTACGACATTTATCACATGCAGCGCATGGAAGGCGAACTCGCAGCCACCATGCAGAAGAACTTCGCGAAAATTGGCCACCTGCAGATCGCTGACAACCCCGGTCGCAACGAGCCGGGCACGGGCGAGATCAACTACCCGTTCTTGTTCGGCTTTATCGACAAGCTCGGCTACGACGGCTGGATCGGCGCGGAATACAAGCCGGCTGGCAAGACCAGCGACGGACTCGGCTGGCTGAAGCCCTATTTGAAGTAATCAACCAAACCAACATAAAGGAAAGACAATGAAAATCGGATTCATCGGCCTCGGCATCATGGGCTCCCCAATGGCAGGGCACCTGATCAAGGGCGGCCACGAGCTGTATCTCAACACCATCGGCGACGTGCCGAAGGAGTTGACCGACGCGGGCGGCAAAGCCTGCAAGACCGGCAAGGAAGTCGCGCAGAACTCCGACATCATCATCACGATGGTGCCGGACACGCCCGACGTGGGAATCGCGCTGTTTGGAGAAAACGGCGTGGCCGAAGGCCTGTCCAAAGGCAAGACCGTGGTCGACATGAGCTCGATCTCGCCGGTCGAAACCAAGCAGTACGCGAAGAAGATCAACGACCTTGGTTGCGAATACCTCGATGCGCCAGTCTCCGGCGGCGACGTGGGCGCGAAAAACGCGGCGCTGTCGATCATGTGCGGCGGATCGCAGGCCACGTTCGACAAGGTCAAGCCGGTGCTCGAACTGATGGGCAAGAACATCACCTTGGTGGGCGAGAACGGCGACGGCCAGACCTGCAAGGTCGCCAACCAGATCGTGGTGGCGCTGACCATCGGCGCAGTCGCCGAAGGCCTGCTGTTCGCAAGCAAGGCTGGCGCCGATCCGGCCAAGGTGCGCCAGGCGTTGATGGGTGGCTTGGCTACCTCGCGCATTCTGGACATCCTGGGCGACCGCATGGTCAAGCGCACCTTCGATCCGGGCTTCCGCATCGCGCTGCACCAGAAAGACCTGAACCTCGCGTTGACCGCGGCGCGTCAGTTTGGCCTTGCGCTTCCGAACACCTCCACCTGCCAGCAACTGTTCAGCGCTTGCGTGGCGCACGGCGGCGCGGCCTGGGACCATTCGGGCATGGTGCGTGCGCTCGAAAAGCTGTCGAACCACGAAATCGGCCAGAAGTCGAAATAACCGAAACCGCCAGATCCGATTTGTTGCCATGACCGACCCAAAAGACCTGCTGCGCAAGATGTTCGACTCTGCGATTGCGGCGGCGCAGCCCGCGCTGTGCCTGCCGCCGCATCTGCCGAAACCGCCGAAAGGCAAGCTCGTCGTGATCGGCGCCGGCAAGGCGTCGGCCGCGATGGCGCGCGCGGTGGAAGACAACTGGCCGGGCCAACTTGAAGGGCTTGTCGTCACCCGTTACGGCTACGGCGTGGAATGCAAGCGGATCGAGATCGTGGAAGCCGCCCATCCCGTGCCAGACGCCGCCGGCATCGAAGCCGCGCAGCGCATCCTGAAAACGGTGCAGGGGTTGGGCAAGGACGACCTCGTGCTTGCGCTGATCTCGGGCGGCGGCTCGTCGCTGCTCGCGGCGCCCGGGCCGGGGCTGACCTTGGAAGACAAGCAGGCGGTCAACAAGGCGCTGCTCAGAAGCGGCGCAAACATCTCCGAGATGAACTGCGTGCGCCGCCATTTGTCCTCGCTCAAGGGCGGGCGACTCGCGGCGGCTTGTCATCCCGCCAAGGTCGTTACCTTGCTGATTTCCGATGTGCCGGGCGACGACCCGATCGACATTGCTTCCGGCCCCACGGTGCCCGATCCGACCACCTGCGAAGACGCGCTAGCGATCATCAAGCGCTACGGCATCGACGTTCCGGCGAACGTGCGCAAGCTGCTGGAGAGCGGCGAGGGCGAGTCGGTCAAGCCGGGTGACGAACGGCTCGAGGGCATCGACACCCGGATGATCACGGCGCCGCAGATCGCACTGGAAGCCGCAGCCAAGGTGGCGCGCGAGGCCGGCATCGAAGCCCACATCCTGGGCGACAGCATCGAAGGTGAAGCAAGCGACGTCGGCAAGGTGATGGCTGGTATCGCACATCAGGTGGTGCAGCGCGGCCAACCGTTCAAGCCGCCGTGCGTGCTGCTTTCCGGCGGTGAAACCACGGTTACCGTGCGCGGCTCCGGCCGTGGCGGGCGCAACGTCGAATTTCTGCTTTCATTGTGCGTCGAACTGAACGGCCTTGCCGGTGTGCATGCGATCGCGGGCGACACGGATGGTGTCGACGGGCAGGAGGAAATTGCCGGCGCCTACCTGGCTCCCGACACCCTCGAACGCGCCTGGGCCAAGCAAATCAAACCGCGCGACCGCCTGGCAGACAACGACGGCCACGGTTTCTTCGAAGCGCTCGGCGACTCGGTCGTGACCGGGCCGACCCTCACCAACGTCAACGACTTTCGCGCGATCCTGATCACCAAGACCTGATTCCAGCCATCGGCATGTCTCCAGAAGGAAAACTTATCATGCGCCGCAACAGAAACGCAAAAATCGTCGCAACCCTCGGACCCGCGAGCGCGACCCGCGAAACCATCGAGGCGCTGTTTCGCGCCGGTGCCGACGTGTTCCGTCTGAACTTCAGCCACGGCACGCACGAAGATCACAAGAAGCGGCTCGATACGATTCGCGCGATCGAAAAGGATCTGGGTCGCCCGATCTCGGTACTGCTTGATCTGCAAGGGCCCAAGCTCAGGGTCGGCACTTTTGGCAAAGGTCCCATCACGCTCGCGGCTGGCGACAAGTTCCGCTTCGACCTTGAACGCGACAAACCGGGCGATCAGAACCGCGTGTCGCTGCCGCACCCTGAAATCTTCGCCGCGCTGACCGAAGGCACCGAACTGCTGGTGGACGACGGCAAGGTGCGGCTCAAGGTCGACAAGTGCGGCCCCGATTTCGCCGAGCTGACCGCGCTCAACGCAGGCACCATTTCGGATCGGAAAGGCGTGAACGTGCCGGGCGTGGTGCTGCCGCTGTCCGCGATGACCGAGAAAGACCGCGCCGATCTCGACTTCGGGCTGACGCTCGAAATCGACTGGGTCGCGTTGTCGTTCGTGCAGCGCGCCGAGGACATTCGCGAGATCAAGGCCATCGTCAAGGGCCGCGCCGGCATCTGCGCGAAACTCGAAAAACCGGCTGCGATCGGCGCGCTTGAGGAAATCGTCGCCGAAACCGACGCGGTGATGGTCGCGCGCGGAGACCTCGGCGTGGAGATGCCGGCCGAACAGGTGCCCGCGATCCAGAAGCGCATCGTGCGGGCCTGCCGCAAGGCGGGCAAGCCGGTGATCGTCGCGACACAGATGCTGGAGTCGATGATCTCGTCGCCGGTGCCCACGCGCGCCGAGGCGTCTGACGTCGCCACCGCGATCTACGACGGCGCCGATGCGGTGATGCTGTCAGCGGAATCCGCATCAGGCCAATACCCGATCGAAGCCGTGAGCATGATGAACAACATCATTGTGCAGGTCGAGTCCGATCCCCTTTACCGCGAAACGATCGAAGCGACCCACAGCGCGCCACGCGCCGAAACGGCCGATGCGATCGGTTGCGCGATGCGGCGTGTCGCGGGCCTGCTGCACGTGGCCAGCATCGTTGCCTACACCAGCTCCGGCTATTCAGCTCTGCGGATGGCGCGAGAACGGCCCGACGCGCCGATCATCGGCATCACGCCGCGGCTTGCCACCGCCCGCCAGTTGGCGTTGGCATGGGGCGTTCATGCGGTGCACAGCCACGAGATCGAGCACGTCGACGAAATGACGCAACTGGCCTGCGAGACCGCGCGTGAACAGGGCTTCGCGAAAGCCGGCCAAACAATCGTGATCTCGGCCGGCTTGCCGTTCGGCAGCGCTGGCACGACCAACCTGCTGCGGATTGCGAACGTGGAGTGAGCGCTGGCCCGCGGCTGCTGACACGCGACGCGGAGCTAATGGTCTAACTTCACTGCCTTTGCGTTGACAGAGAGTGCGCGCAGGAGCTGGCTTTCAACAACAGGCGGGCATCGTTCGTTTGGTTCGTTCGCTGTTAACGCCTGGAAAGTCGGCTTTGGATGCTTGAAGTTCGCACTGCCACACTCGCGCTGGCCTTCACTTTTTTCGCCGCGGCTGCCACTATTTCCAGCGGCGCAAGCGCGAACGAGGTATCGGTCACGCTGCCGGGCCATGACAGTTTCGTGCCCGACCTGCCGGACGGTTGGTCGGCCCGGGTGATCCGCCCCAACCCCGATCTGCCTCCCACTGTCGCCTTTGCCGGCCGTGAATCGCGCGCGCTTTAAATGCGGGTCACGCCGATCGTGCTGAAGGACAGAGCAAACGGCTACTACTTCTCTTCGGTCGACCCGAGGCCGAGGCCAACGGCTACAAGTATTTGACGCAGGGTTTGATTGGCCTGGGCGGTTTGAACATCAACTTCTCGGTCTTCGCCAACGAGAATCCGCAAGAGGCCGAGCAGCGCGGACTGGAGATCATGCGGCCGGCCCGGCACGCGCCAGCGAAGTAGGCGGGCAAGCGGCGCGCATTTGGCCTCATGGCGCGGGCGATCGGCGCCGTTTGGCATCCATGCCAATTCTTCGATAGCTATGGTTTCAATAGCTATCCGGGCATACTGGACGAGCGGGAGCGGCCTTTTTTCTTGCCAAACCAGCACACAACAGTGAGCCACCGGCTTAGCCCGACTGCGCGCGAATCCGTCCGAACGCGCTGGGGGAATGTCGCACCCCCGGACCGGGTCCCCAAGGCGTGTAGATCCGCTAAATGAAGCGCGGTTGTGATCGGGAGGCGATTGCCCCCAGCGCAGGCAGTGCGACTGATAGTGCAGCCTGGATGGAAGGGCTGAGCCGAAACACGAAGGCGTGGTAGAAGCGGCTGGATGAGCAGACTTGTGCTAGCAAACCCACTCGATCGAATGCTCGCGCAGTCGTTGCGGGCTCTTGCTGGATTCGTGTTTGCTTTGCTCGTGGGCTTCAGCCAGTGCGCGCAGGCGCAAGTCCCGGCTCTGGCCGCCGTAAGCGGCGGCGAAAAAACCGCGCCGCAGGCCGCTGCCCCGTCACCCGACCTGTTTGGACGCGACACGCCGCGCGCGCTTGCGACCGGGCTGGTGGCGGCGTTCGGCGCTGGCGACTACGAACGGGCGGCGCAGTACCTTGAACCGTTCGCGGATCGTCCCGCCACGGCACAAGGAGCCGCCCGCGCCCAACGGCTGCAGCGGGAGCTCGACCGCGGCGGATCGCTGCTGCCGTTTGCCGCGCTGTCCAATCAGGCGACTGGCACGATCGAGGACGGATTGCCGGTCGATCAGGAACGCATTGGCACGTTCAAATCGCGTATTGGCGACATCCCGTTGATCGCGCGGCGGCTGGAGCCGGAAGGCGCCAAGCCGCATTGGGTGCTGTCCGCCCACAGCCTCGAGGCGGTCGCGCAACAAAGAGCGCAGCGCGCGGATTCGCCGCTGATTTCCGCGTTGCCGGATGCATTGAACGAAACTAGAGTCGGGGGCGCGCCGGTGGCCGACTGGCTGATCCTCGTGCTGCTGGCGGCCGTTGCGTTCGTTTCCATACGCGTTGTCTTCGCGCTGCTCGAACGGCTGATTCATGCGCTGGTGTCCGACCCGGAAACGAGCAAGGCCTACAGGTTCGCGCACGCGGCCTTTCCGCCGCTGAGTCTGTACCTGGCTGTGATCGCCTTTTTTGTGGCGATGAATCAGTTGCAGCTTGCCATCGTCGCGCGCCAGACGTTGGGCCGCTATGCGGGCATCGTGGGTTGGGTCGCGTTCGCCTGGTTCGTCTGGCGGTTGATCGACATGGGATCGGCGCTGTGGTCGGCCCGCATGGCTCGCAACGATCGGCGCCGCGCGATGTCGGCGCTTGTTTTCGCGCGGCGCACCGGCAAGACGCTGCTGGTCGTTTTTGCATTGGTCGCGGTGCTGGACACCGTTGGCGTCAATGTGACAACCGGCATCGCGGCGCTTGGAATCGGGGGTCTGGCGCTGGCGCTCGGCGCGCAGAAGACCATCGAGAATCTGGTCGGCAGCGTCACGGTGATCGCCGACGAGCCGGTGCGGGTGGGCGACTTCTGCAAGGTCGGGGAGGTGCTCGGCACGGTGGAGGACATTGGCATGCGCTCGACCCGGATTCGCACCAACGAGCGCACCGTCGTCACGATTCCGAACGGCGCGTTCTCGTCGCAGCAGATCGAGAACTATTCGCGGCGCGACCGCTTTTTGCTCAACCCGACGATCCGGCTTGCCCACGACACGTCGGCGGCGCGGATGCGCTCGGTGCTTTCCGCGATCCGAACGGCGCTGGACGATGACGAACACGTGACCGACGGCGCACGGGTTCGCTTCGTCGACGTCAGCGCCTATTCCCTCGATATCGAAATCTTCGCGTACATCCAGACCTTCGACTACACGCTGTCGCTCGAGATGCGCGAGCAGGTGCTGCTCAAGATCATGGACGCGATCGCGGCCGAGGGGGCGAGCATTGCGTTGCCGACGCAGACCGTGGTAATGAAGACGCCTGCATCTGCCGCATAGGCCGATCGTCGCCCGCGTGACGGCGGAAAGTTGGCGCTCAGTCGCGCCTGGGTCGGCGATCGAGTCGCGGCACCGATTCGGCCGCGCGCGCAGCAATCTGGTCGCCCACCCGTTTCGCCTCGACGTCGCTGAACCGGAAATGGGCGCCGGCGAAGAGGCGCGACTCGGCACAGTCAGTCGCCGCGGCTTCGAGGCTGGGAAACCTGCGCTGGTAAGTCCACAACCCGTCGTCACTCTGGTCGTGCTGGCCGACACCCTTGGACAGGTCGCTCAGGTTCTTTTCCTTGCCGGTCAGCGACATGTAAACGAGCGCGCCGACATCGCTGCCGAAGGCGGCTCGCAGCGTGGCGCTTCCGGTGAAGCAGTCCGCCGCATGCCCCGACGGGTATTCGGGAAACGGCGGGGTATCGATCAACGGCAACCAGTTCGGGTCCGGCGCCACGCCCGCGCTGCCGGCGCGGATCGCGGTGACCGGGCGCCAGAACGCGTAACGCTCCTTTTCGAGCCAGACGAGGATCGCGCTGTCGGCCATGGCGGTGGCCATCTGCGACATGATGCGTGCGTGTTCGATCACGCCGCCGGCTCGCGGATGCTCCTCGAGCAGGCGAATGGCCAGATGCATGTACCCGCGTTGCGAGCTCTGGCCGGCCCAGAAGATGGCCGATGCACCCTGATCCGCCGTGCGATCTTTTGTTTCCACCGCGCCGATGCGGCGCGCCTCCTCCAGATCGCGCCGATAGAGGTCGCTGTCCACCGGCGGCGGTGGCGGCGCGGCGTAGCTCGGCCGGTCCGGGAACAGGTACGGCTGGGCGCTGCTGGTATTGCTGGTCTCGAAGCCCAGCGGTGTGCGGGCCCAGACGCCGAGCCCGCTGGCACCGACGAACGGCCGGATGCTGCTGCTTCCATCGTTCGCGCGACGCTCGACGGCGGCGGTGCCGATCGCATTGCCGAGCGCGATGCTGGCCGCGCGGCCGGGTTCGTCGCCGATATACAGGAATGCACGCTTGAGCGCGCGGGCGGTCTCTTCGCTCCGGGCGGGGTGCAGCAGCGTCAAAACGCGAGCCGCAGCCGCGACCATGGCCGATTGCGCGGACGCGCCGTTGGCGGCGGGTTCGTCGGCCGTCGGTGCCGCCCAGCGCTCATAGGTTGGCGTTGCTGCGTTGGCTGCGTCGTGCATTGCGCGATGCATGATCGCCAGCGTGCGCCAGTTCGCGAGGCCCTCGCCGTACTGATCGGCAAGATCGGTCGCGCGGGTGACGAGATCGGCCGCCGGAGCCGGTGCGCTGAAGACCAGCGTGCAGCATCCGATGCAAAGCGACAGACCGAATTTGCGCAGCCGGCCGCTCATGACGGCCACCCGCAGGCAACCCGTTGGCAGGACACCGCCTCGATCAAACACTCGTCGCTCATTTGTTCTTCCCTTCACCGCGATCGACAACTGCCGCACCCGCGCACCCGGTCGGCTCGAGCGGCCAAGGATAGTCGGTGTTGCGGGCAAGCGGCAGCGCCGACAATCCACATCCCTCTTTGATGCTGTTTTCTAACTTTACCCATGGATCGCCTTCTCTCGATGCGAACGTTCGCGCAGGTGGTCGACGACGGCGGGTTTGCCGCCGCGGCGCGCACGCTGGACCTGTCGCCCGCGGTCGTGACCCGGCTCGTCGGCGATCTCGAGGCGCACCTGAACACGCGCTTGCTACAGCGGACCACACGGCGCATGGCCTTGACCGAGGCTGGCGAAGCCTATCTGGCGCGGTTGCGGCCGGTTCTCGCGGACATCGCGGAAGCCGATGCGGCCCTGCAGTCGCAGGCCGGCCAGATGAGCGGCCTGATCCGCGTCCTTTCGCAGCCCGCGATCGCGGTCAACCTGCTCGCGCCGCTGATCGGCGAATTTCGGCAGTTGCATCCGAAGGTGGCGTTGGACCTGCACGTTCGGGAAAGCGTGGAGGCGTTCGTGCAGGAGTTCGATCTGACCTTGCTCGTCACCGAAGCGGATTTCGACGCCGACCTGATCGCGCGCAAGATCGCGGAGACCGAAGGTGTGGTGTGTGCCGCGCCGACCTATCTGAAACGGCGCGGTGAGCCGCGGGTACCGGAGGATCTGGCCGCGCACGAGTGCCTGACGCTGAAACACCCGCTGCGCGCCGGGCGGGCCGACTCGTGGCGCCTGAGCGATGGGCGGGCAGGCGGCCGAGCGGTGAGCGTCACCGTGCCGCTGACCCTTTCCAGCAACCATCTCGATTTCCTGCTGCGCGCCGCGCTCGAAGGCGCAGGCATCGCCGCGCTGCCGATCCACCTCGCGGCGCGCTTCCTCGAACGAGGTGAGCTTGTGCGCGTGTTGCAGGACTGGCGGATCGGCCATGCGGTTGTTTATGCGGCACTGCCAAGCCGAAAGTTCCTGCCGGCGCGCACGCGCGCACTGCTCGATTTTCTGATCGACCGGACGCAGATCATGCTCGCGGCCGTAGATGCAGCCGAACGAGATTGGCGCTAATTTCGGAAACAATGAATTGATAGAACGGTGGTTTTTCTTCTGATTTGG
>JBDTRV010000062.1:0-9362 GCA_039931475.1 Burkholderiales bacterium
AGGATCGCGAACACGATCAGACCGACCGCGAAGTTGCCGCCGATCAGGAAGTGGCCGAACGCCTCGATCACCGCGCCGGCCGCGCCCGGCCCGGTGTGTCCTTCGAGCAGCACCACGCGCGTCGAAGCGACGTTGAGCGACAGGCGCATCAAGGTCGTGAGCAGCAGCACAGAGGGAAATGCGGCGAAGTCGAGCGGCCGCACCATGTAGGCCGCGACCATCATCACCATCAGCGCGACCGCAATGTTGAGCGTGAAGAATGCGTCCAGTAGCCAGGGCGGGATCGGCAGCACCATGAGCGCGAGGATCGCGATCACGAGCAGCGGCGCTGCAGCGCGTTGCAGCACGTCGCCGTTCGCGCCCATGAGACGGCGAGCCGATGCGAAGTATTGGTTCATCTCAGTTACCCAAGGCGATCGAACCGCCCGCGATGGATGAAGTCGGGGCTGCTTGGTCAAGCAGTGGCCGCGGATCGGGCTTGGCCTGGCCGCAGGCCCCGCCCCATGCAGGGGGGCGGGCTAAGCCTAAGCAGAGCGAGCGAAGCCTAGGGGTGGGTTTCATTGCAGAGGGTCGAGCTCGGGTGGCACGAAGGGTTCAGGCACCGCCTGCGGCATCGGGCCGTCACCGCGCAGCGCTGCCTTCAGGCGGTACACGTAAGCCAACACCTGGGCGACCGCGGCGTACAGAGTCGAAGGAATCGGCTGATTGATCTCGGCGTGGGCATACAGGGCTCGGGCCAGTACCGGTGACTGCACCACCGGGATCGCATGATCGATCGCGATGTCGCGAATCCTCATCGCAAGCAGGTCGGCGCCCTTGGAGACGACCTGCGGGGCGCTCATGGTCTTTTCGTCATATCGCATGGCAACCGCGAAGTGCGTGGGGTTCATCAGCACGAAGTCGGCGCGCGGCACGGCTGTGATGCTCACGCGCTGCGACATCTCGCGCGCGGCGCTGCGTTGCCGGCCCTTCATCTGCGGATTGCCGTCGGTTTCCTTGTGCTCCTGCTTGACTTCCTGGTGCGACATGCGCAGCTTCGCGCGATGAAAATGGCCCTGCAGCGGTACGTCGACGACGGCAGCCGCGACCAGCACCAAAAGCATCAGGCCAATGCCCGAAACCAGCCAATCGCCAAGCTCGCTCAGCGCCGCCGGCGAGGGCTGAAGAACCAGCCGCAGCGCGGTGTCGAGCGAACTGGAGACGAAGCTCCAACCGACCGCTCCCAGCAACGACGACAGCAGCACCAGCTTTGCGACGTTGGCGACCTGTTGCTTCGAGAACAGGTTGGACAGGCCCGACAGCGGGTTCAATCGCTTCAAGTCCGGCGTGATCGACTTGGCGCTCGCAACCCAGCCGCCGGCGGCGACGGTGCTTGCGACCGCGGCGCCAATCACGATGGCGGCAAAAAGTACGCAGGTGAGAAGGCCGACGCCCGCAAGGCCGTGCAACCGATCCAGCATTTCGCCGGGCCTTGCCACGGCCGTGGCATTGAAAACGAGTGCTTGGGTCAGCGCTGAACGCAGCTTGTCGAAGCCCGCGGGCGCAAGCAGCAACAAGGCGACTGCGCCCGCGCCCACTACCGCCAGATGCGACAGATCACGCGAGCGCGCGGCTTGCCCGTCACGCCGCGCTTGATCGAGTTTGCGCTGCGTGGCGGGGAGGTTGCGGTCCTGACTGCTGGATTCCATGGGGAGCTGAGTTGATCCCGCCGATTGTGGAGATCGCAGCCGATCGTCAAAGCCGGATAAGCCGGCGTTTCACCCGCCAAATCGCGCCGGACGGCGCGGCGTCAGCGCCGAATAGGTTGCGCCCGTGTTGCCGCGGTCTTCACGACGGGGGCTTCCTCGGTGGCAGGACTTTGCGCCGAAGGTTGTTTGTCGATCTGTTCAACGATCGCCTTGACCGCATCGCTGCCTTCCATACGCGCGGTTCCAAACATTCGCGACTCGGCTTCCCGTGTCAGCACGGCGATACTGATGCGCCGATTGACCGGCGCAAGCGGCGCCGCCTTGTCCAGCAAGTCGCTCGCTGCAAGCCCGACCACGCGGACCAGCTTGTCGTCAGGCATTCCCGCGCTTACCAGTTCGCGTCGCGAAGCATTGGCGCGATCCGCCGAGAGCTCCCAGTTGCCGTAGCCGCGCTCGCCGTTTCCGTAAGGCGCGGCATCGGTATGCCCGGCCAGCCCGACCCGGTTTTCGATGCCGTTCAAGGCGCTGCCGATTTCGCGAAGGATGTCGCGCATGTAGGGTTTGACAAGCGCACTGCCAGAGTCAAACATTGGTCGGCCTTGCTCGTCGACGATCTGAATCTCGAGCCCGTCGGTCGTCACGGCCAGCCGGATTTGCGAGCGGAATTCCCTGAGCTTCGGGCTAGCGGTGATCAGGTTCTCGATCTTCTGCTTTAGCGCTTCCATGCGAATCGCGTCCTGACGCGCGGCCTCGCGCCTGCGCTCTTCCCCGCCGGTCGGCAGGCGCTCACCCTGAGTGCCGTCCACCTTTCGCACCTGCCCGTTGCTTCGGGTCAGATCGGTTCCGCCGCCGGCGATGATGCTGGAGCTGTCGCCCGCACCCGAGCCTCCCTGCATGGCCACCTTCATCGGTGCGTGAAAGTAGGACGCGATGCCTTGCAAGTCGCCTTTGGCGGTCGATCCCAGCAGCCACATCAACAGGAAGAACGCCATCATCGCCGTCACGAAATCGGCATATGCAATCTTCCAGGCCCCGCCGTGATGTGCGTGCGCGGTCTTCTTGACCCGCTTGATGATGATCGGTTGCAGCTTCTTGCTGCCTGGAGCGGTGGCCATGCTATTTTTTCTTCACGTAGCTTTCGAGCTCGCCGAAGCTCGGCCGCTCGGTGGAGAAAAGCACCTTGCGGCCGAACTCGATCGCGGTCGTCGGGTTGTAGCCCTGCATGCTGGCGAGCAATGTGGTCTTGATGCACTGCAGCTCCTTCGAGCCGTCTTCAGCTTTCTGCTCGAGCAGACCACCGAGCGGCTCGACGATGCCGTAGGCCAGCAGGATGCCGAGGAACGTGCCCACCAGCGCTGAACCGATCATCGCGCCAAGCACCGCCGGCGGCTGGCCGACCGATCCCATCGTGTTGACCACACCGAGCACGGCCGCGACGATGCCGAACGCCGGCAGGCCACCCGCAAGCCGTGCAATGGCGGCGACCGGACCATGGGTTTCTTGATGATGCGTTTCGATCTCGCTGTCCATCAGCGATTCGATCTCGTGCGCGTTCAGATTGCCCGACACCATCATGCGCAGGTAGTCGGTAGTGAACTCGACCACGTGATGGTCCTTGCCCAAGGTGGCGTACTTCTGGAAGATCGGCGACTCGTTCGGCGCCTCCACGTCCTTTTCGATCGACATCAGCCCATCCTTGCGCGCCTTTTGCAGGATGTCGTAGAGCAGCGCCATCAAGTCCATGTAGCGCGCCTTGGTGTACTTGGAGCTCTTGAACGCCGTCGGCAGCATCTTGAGCGTGGCCTTCAGCACCTTGGGCTGGTTATTAACCACGAACGCGCCGATCGCGCCACCGCCGATCACCATCATCTCGATCGGAAGCGCATGCAGCACGACGTCGATGTTGCCCCCGTGGATGATGTAGCCGCCGAAGATGCAGCCGAGCGCGACGAGGTAACCGATGATGACGAACATGGCGCGAAGATGGTTTGAATAGCTGTTATTGGGCACCGCGAACGGCATGGCCGCTCAACGAATAAGGGCCCTGTCTTGGGCCCTTATCCTTGGTTTGCGTCGTGTGGCGAGAGAAAAGTCACTGAAGCTGGATGCCGCCCGCCGCAGCGCCCTTGCCCGCGCGCGCCGGCGGCTCGCAGAGACCGCACACGAAGTGCCGCGCGTTCTCGTACGGCTCGGTCACGAAATGCCCGCCGCACTTGCTGCACCGCGTCATCTCGAGCATGCGGTTTTCGATGAACCGCACAAGCCGCCAGGCGCGTGTGATCGACAACTGCGGCTCGAGCCCACAGGCGCCCGCTTGCTCGGTATAGAGCTGATACGCCTTGATGAGCGCGTCGATCCCATCGAGCGCGCTGGTCTTGTCAAGGTAGTTGTAGATGTTCTGGAACAGCGAGGCGTGGATGTTCGGCTGCCAGGTCAGAAACCAATCGGTCGAAAACGGCAACTGGCCTTTCGACGGCGAACGTCCGGCGACTTCCTTGTACAGGCGCAGCAAGCGCTCGTAGGAAAGGTCGGTTTCGCTTTCCAGCACCTGAAGCCGCGCCCCGAGCTTGATCAGGCTGATCGCGCGCCCGATCTGGTGCGATTCGCGCAAGAGGCTTTTCTGGGTTGCCATGCTGTTGCCCGCCGCGGTTTCAATGCGTCTCGGCGAAGCGGCCAGCCATCAGGATGTTCGCGTGCAGCCGGGTCGTGTCCTCGTTCGCGGTGCGGCTTGGGAGATTGTGCTGGGTCAGAAGGCCCCAGACCATCTCGTCGTCCGCGCGGAAGCGGCACAGCAGCATGTTGCCCGAAGCAATCTTCATGACCTGCGCTGGCGACAGCATTTCGATCAAGTCGGCCGATTCTTCGGATATGCCAAGGCGGAACAGTGCCTGCGCCTTGTCAGTACGGATCAGGCTCTGCGCGAGCATCAGATACGTCAGGTTGGCTTCCTTGATTTCGTTCAGGATCTGTTCGCTCGTCATCGCATTTCCTAGTGGACCGGGACATCCGGTTGATCGACAAAAACTATTGTGATCGCGGTAACGATACGTTTCAACAAGCCAGGCGCCTGGTCCATGGGTCGAACGTGAACTTGTCCGCATTCGGCCTGCTCGCGTGTAGCGCCTTTTTCGACCCCGAGAGGTCCGCTCCCTTGGGCGTCAGCACTTCGCCCGAAAACTTTAGGGGTCGTCGCGAAAAACATTGCCCTAAAGAAGTCGCCCCTTGCGCCCGAAAACCATCCCAACGGGCCACCAATGAGGTCCGTCGAGCTGCCAGTGTCAGGAACTGGCGACATTGGCAGCAATGCCGGATTTTCTCAACTTAACTTGCTTAGGAGCTTCTCATGGCCTCAACCATCAACACCAACATCAACTCGCTGAACGCACAACGCAACCTGGGCGTGAGCCAGGGTTCGCTGGCAACCTCGATGCAGCGCCTTTCCTCCGGTCTGCGCATCAACAGCGCGAAAGACGACTCGGCCGGCCTCGCCATTTCCGAGCGCATGACATCCCAAGTGCGCGGCATGAACCAGGCCGTGCGCAATGCGAACGACGGCATCTCCCTGGCGCAGACGGCTGAAGGCGCCTTGGGCGAGATCGGCAACAACCTGCAACGCATCCGCGAACTCTCGGTGCAATCGTCCAACGCGACCAACTCCACCACCGACCGCGCCGCGCTGAATAACGAAGTTAAGCAACTGGTCTCCGAAATCGACCGCGTCTCAAAGCAATCTGACTTCAACGGGACCAAGCTGCTCGACGGCTCGTTCTCCAGCAAGCTGTTCCAAGTCGGCGCCAACTCGGGCCAGGCGATCGCGATCGACAAAGTGATCGACTCCACCGCCGGCGCCCTGGGTAACGTCAAGTTCGCCGCGCAGAACACGGGCGGCGCTTCGCTCGACAACACGGCGGTGGGCGCTCCCGATGTCACCGTCAGTGGCCTGTCCATCAACGGAGTCACGATCGACGACTTCAAGATCAAGGCCGGCGCTACGTCCGCTGATTCGGCCAAGGCCAGCGCCACCGCCATCAACGCGAAAATCGGCGAAACCGGCGTTTACGCAACTGTCGACAGCGCAACCAGCGCCGTGGTGCTGACGTCCATCAAGGCCGGCAAGGACCTCGAAGTCGTTGCCGACGCAGGTGGCGACAGCGGCCTGGCCGACGCCACGGTTCTGGCCGCCGACTCCAGCGCCAGTTTCGCGAAAGACCTCGACATCAACTCGGTTGCCGGCGCTCAGCAAGCGATCGAACTGGTCGACGCCGCCTTGCAATCGGTCAACGGCTCCCGCGCCGACCTCGGTGCGATCCAGAACCGTTTCAGCTCCGTCGTCGCCAACCTGCAGACCAACTCGGAGAACACCTCCGCTTCGCGCAGCCGCATCCAGGACGCCGACTTTGCTCAGGAAACCGCCAACCTGTCGCGCTCGCAGATCCTGCAGCAGGCCGGCACCGCGATGCTTGCGCAAGCCAACCAGCTTCCGCAATCGGTGCTCTCGCTGCTGAGGTAATAAAAGCAGGAACAGAGCCCCATTCACGGGGCTCCTGCTGGTATCACGCCATGGCGGCAAACGGACAATTCCCGTTTGCCGCCTTTGCCACTTTTGGCACGCATTGAAAGGCTTTTCCAATGGCAACCATTTCCTCGGCCGGCATCGGCAGCGGGCTCGACGTGAACGCGATCGTCACCCAGTTGATGGCGGTCGAACGTCAGCCGCTCAACTCGCTGCGCAGCAAAGCCAGTGCGCTCGACAGCAAGATTTCTGCCTTCGGCTCGATCAAGTCGCAGCTTTCCACGCTGTCCGATGCCGCCGACAAGCTGGCGCTTCCGGCCACATGGAGCGCGAAGACCTCGGCGTCATCGAACGCAGCAGCTGTTGGCGTTGCGGTATCCGACAGCTCCGTCGCAACCCCAACTTCGTTCAGCCTCGAAGTGTCGCAACTGGCACGCGCGCAGTCGGTCGCGTCGCTCGCCGTGCCTGCGGGCTCAAAGATCGGAAGCGGCTCGCTTTCGATTCAGCTTGGCACCTGGAGCACCGGCGGTAGCCCGGCGTTCACGACTGCCGGCGCTGGCGTCGTGTCTGTCGCGGTGGCCGAAAGCGATACGGTCTCTGACATTGCGGTGAAGATCAACGCCGCCGGCGCCGGCCTGACCGCGACCGTATTGAAGGATTCGTCGGGCGAACGTCTGCTGCTGCGGTCCGCCAGTACCGGCGAAGCAGCCGGATTCCGCATCCAGGCGACCGACGACGGCACCGCCCAAAGCGGCCCCGGCCTGGCCACCCTTGCGTTCGACGATCCCGCAAGTGGCACCGGCATGGCCGCCAACCCGATCCAGTACGCGCAAAACGCAAACGCCACCATCAACGGGATTAGCGTGACCGCGGCGACCAATCGGCTCGCGGACACCGTGCCGGGCCTTTCTCTGACGCTGACGCAAGTCACGACGGCACCGGTCGAGATCACGGTCGCAACGGACACCGCTTCGATGCGCGGCGCGATCGACGGTTTCGTCAGCGCGTACAACTCCATGAACCAGTTGCTTGCGGCTGCGACGAAATACGAGCCCACCACCCGTTCGGCCGCCTTGCTGCAGGGTGATGCGACCACGCTGGGCCTGCAAACGGCATTGCGCAGTCTGGTCGGTGCGGTCTCGGGCGGCGGCGCGCTCCAGCGGCTGTCGGACCTCGGGATTTCTGTAGCAAAGGACGGCGCAGGGAATCTGGCAGTCGATGGCACGAAGCTGGCCGCCGCCCTTGAATCGCCCAAGGCGGTGCAGCAGTTTTTCGCCAATGCGGCGGGAACCAGCGACGCCCAAACCGGCTTTGCGACCCGTTTTTCCGCTTTCACCCGCACCACCATCGGCATCACAGGCTCGCTCGCTGAAAAGACGGCTTCCCTGCAAGCACGCAAGACCGGCCTTTCCAAGGATCAAGACCGCCTGAGCGATCGCCTCACGTTGACGGAAGACCGTCTGCGCAAGCAGTACAGCTCGCTCGACACCAAGATGAGTTCACTCACCGCACTGAACAACTACATCAATCAACAAGTCGCGCAATGGAACCGGTCCCCCAGCTGAAACGCCTTTGATTTTTCGCCTGCAATGCCGATAACAAAAGTGTGAACTGAAAGGAAATCACCCATGTACACCCCGCCCAGCCTGCGAGTCTCCAATGCCTACCGAAGCGTCGCGGCCACCTCGAGCGTCGACGGCGCCAGCGCCCATCGCCTGATCGAATTGTTGTTCGACGGTCTGCTCCAGTCGCTTGCCGCGGCCCGCGGCGCGATGGAACGCAACGAAATTGCGACCAAGGGCTTGCAGATCCAGCGCGCCGTCAGGTTCATCGACGAGGGCCTCAAGGGTGGCCTGGACGATGCGCGCGGTGGCGAACTGGCGAGCCGGCTTCGCTCGCTCTACGACTACTGCGTTGACCGCCTCACCACGGCAAACCTGAAGAACGACGCGCTAGCGGTGGCTGAAGTTGCCGCGTTGATCTCGCCGTTGGCGCAGGGCTGGAAAGAAATCGGCCGAACCGTGGCCGGGCAGCCGACATGAACTGGCAACCGGAGTCCACCATGCCGGATCGTCTGCTCGACTACTACCGCGCGATCGAGAGCGCGAGCCGGCAGATGCTCGAAGCGGCTCGCGATGAAGACTGGGACGGCGTGGTGCGCTGCGAGGGCGCCTGCGCGGTGCTGATCGAGCAACTGCGCTTCAAGGCCCACAGCGCGGAACTGTCCCGAACCGAGCGGGTCGAGAAGATGCGCGTGATGCAGCGGATTCTCTCCAACGACGCGGAGATTCGCGTGCTTGCAGAGCCGTGGCTATCGCACTTCGGGCGGCTGTTCGACTCGCGACTTCAGGTGATGCACTGAACCGGTTGGCTGCCCCGGAAGGCAGTCAACCAGCGGAGCGCTCAGACGCTCATGTTCATGATGTCGGTATAGGCCTGAACCATCCTGTTGCGCACGTGCAACGTGGCCTGAAACCCGATCTGCGCCTTCTGGATTGCGACCATCGTCTCTTCCAGGCTGACGTTCGGGTTTTCCAGTTGCACCTCGCGCTGCATGCCCATCGCCTGGTTCTGCGCCGCACTGGTGGCCCGCAAGGCGCCTGACAAAGCGTCGGCAAATCCCTCGTTGGTCGGGGGTGCGATGCGCGGCCCACCGATCGGGCGTGCGGTGATGGGAGCGACGACGGGAGTGAGGCGAAGGTCCATTGGCGAATGCTAACGGCGCCTCTCCGGAGCAACACATCGAAATGAACGGTAAAGCGGCTGCTTATCGCGGGGTTGATCCGGCGCGGGGCTCGAATAATCCCCCATCGCACGAAACAGCCCGGTTTCGCGCTACCCACCCGCCGCTTCCATGTCCGCCGCACTCGATCACCCTCTCCATGCTGCCGTCGGCCCGGTTCTGACACCGGCGTGGTCCGATCGTCTGGCCGCTCTCGACCGAGGTCAGCGCCTCAAGCTGGCGATCGGCGCCGCGATCTTGCTGATCGTCGCGATCGCGGCCGTCGTGCTGGCACGCCAGCCGGACTGGCGCGTCTTGTACGCCAACCTGGGCGACAAGGACGGCGGCGCCGTGGTGGCCCAACTGGCGCAGATGAACATCCCCTACAAATACACCGAAGGCGGCGGCGCGGTGCTGGTGCCGTCGGACAAGGTGCACG
>JBDTRV010000063.1:0-9346 GCA_039931475.1 Burkholderiales bacterium
GATGAGTTGAACGGCGGCATCCGCGCGCGAGCTGGCGCCGGCGCCGCCGAACAGGCGCATCTCGCCGCCGCCGGCCAGGATGGCGCCCCCCGATTGGCTGAATCCGTTGACGGCATAGCCGTTGAACAGGCCGACCCGGCCGGCCGACAAGTTGAATTCCAGCTCGCCCTGCCGGCGCCACTGCCCAGCCAGCCCTTCAAGCGGCGTGGTCGGCAGGAACACACGGCCGATGCCGTATGACAACGGAACGCTGACGCTGCTGGTGGTGCCGATGCTGTGGTTCGCGATCCAGCCCCCATTAAGCGGCAAGGCGCGCTGGTCGATCCGCCAGATGCTGCTGGTGGCGCTGCCGTTCGTGGTGCTGCCGACCACCGAATCGCTCCGGTTCGACACGAAGTTGGCAAGTGCCGAGATCGCGCCGTAATTCGGCGTGTCGAGAAAGCCACTGAGAGAAATCGCCTGGTGCAGCCCGCTGGTCGCGCCACCTTGCCACAGCAGCGAATAATCCACCCGCACGCTGCGCGGCCAGCCGGTGGTGTCGAACCGGTCGGCCGCGGCGTCTTGGCCATCGTCCTTGATCGTGCCGGGATCCAGCACTCGGTCGACGTAGGGTTCGGGCGCTGGCGACGTCCTGGTCGTGCCTGATGCGCCGCCCGGCTCGACCTCGATGGCGGGATCGATCACATTGCCGGCCGAATCGACCTTGGCCAGCGTCTGGGCGACGGCGAACGAGAAAGCGCCGCAACTTGCAGCAAGCGCAACCACAACGCCGCGCAGCCAGCCGGCCCGCCGGCTCACGGCGCGAAGCGTTGCTCGAGCGGGAGCGACTGCGGCGATTGCGGCTGGCCCCATTCGAGCTTGCCAGTCACCGTGACCGGGTATTTGACGGCAACCACGGTTTCAGTGTCGCCTTCCTTGTTCGGCATCAATGCGATCGCGCGGGTTTCGCCGGGCAGGATCGGAGCGCTGGCCGGCGAAAATTCGAGCTTGGTGCCGGCCGCGTCGGTGCCGGACAAGAACCCGGCCAGTCGCCCATGGGCGTTGCCGTCGTTGCGCACCAGTAGCACCGGCGTTGGCGCGCCGTTGACCTGGTCGACCCGCGCGCCGGCCACCGCCAATTGCGGCTTCACATCACCCACCGCCGCGTAGACGATCACGCCGATGCGCGCATTGAACGGCAGCTTGAGCGCGTTGCCGCCGGTGGTCTGCTCTTGCCCCTCGATCAGTAGCGCGAAGCGGCATTCCTGCGCTGGCGCGTCCGCCGGCGCCGCAACCTCGAAACGGAAGCGCACCGGGCGCCCCGGCTGCACCGTGAGCTGGCGCCGCTCGATCGCGACCCAAGGTCGGCAACTGCCGGGTAGCAATTCGTCGACGAAGTTGACCGAGGCGTCGGCGCCGAACGTCCAGTCCGCGGTGCGAACGGTGAAAGTGGCGGCAACGGTCGAAGCGCTGGTGAGTTCGAGCACTTCGCGCCGGCCGGCGCCAGGCTTCAATTGCAGCTCAAAACGGGGGGGCGACACGGCGACGGCAAAGTCGGCCGCGAAGGCAGGGGCCGGGCAAATACCTGCGACGAGCGCCAGGGCTGTAAACCAAAGATCGGGAATGCGCGGCTTTTTCACGGCGTATCGACCTCGAAGTAGAACTGCAGGGTCTCGGTCGACACCAGCGCGCGACCGTCGGTCGAAAGTGCTATCTCGATCGTCTCCTCGAGCACCGAGCCACCCACGATGCCGTCGAACACCAGCGTGCGGCTACCGGATCGCACGGTGCCGGGCAACAGGCGGCCCTGGGTGCGCCAGGTCGCCTCCACTGGTTCCCCGCGCGTGTTCGCAAGCCCCATGTAAAGGCGCACCGGGCGGTTCAGCCACGGCTGAAGGTTGAGCCGGAGCGCGACCTGCAATTGGCCATCGACCGTGTTGTCCGAGCCGCGCCCAGGCACCAGATGGCGCCATTTCATCTTGACCACCGCCACATTGGCGACGGTGCCGCTGTCGTCGACGCGATAGGTCGCCGCGGAGGCAGGCCCCGCCAGCGCGAGCCAGCCCGCAATGACGAGGGACGCGGCGCACTGGTTCATGGTGCGGTCAGCGTATAAGTCACGCGTCCCGTGTAGGTGCCGGCCGGCACCAGTTGGGCGTTGCCGTAGCTGAAGGTCAGGCAGGCCTCAAACCAGGTGTTGCGGCTGGCGCTGTACAACGCCTGGGTGCCGCCTGTGAAAGTGCCGTCTTGAATCGGGAGGAAACCGCCGTCGGCGCCACTTGCGACCCAAGAGATGGCGGAAAACGGGATGTTGTCGCCGCTGCTGCTCGTCAACGCCGGCGGCGACTGCACCGTCAACTGCGCGCTGGCGGCGTCACCCGGGGTCCGATAAAACCCGCCGACGTAAACCATGCTGCCCGCGCCGGGACAAAAGGGGTAGCCGTCATAGGGGCTGTTGCTGACGTTGCTGTCGGAGGTCATTCCAACCGGGCCGCTGCCAATGTTGCTGGCAGGGACGCTAACGCTGACGGTGTTGATGGTCGCGTTGTTGCGGGGTGTGCCACCGCTTGCGAAATTGCCTCCGCTGATCCGGCCGGTTCCAACCTGCAGAAAGGGGGAGCGGGCGCCGGGGTCGATGCTGGTGACGAACGCCCAACTTTCACAGGCCAAGCCGCTCAGGAAGGTCAAGGTTGCCAGCACTCGCGCCGCCCGGCTCAGGCGGAATCGGGCGGCGCGCGCACTCATGAGGGAAAACAGACTCATCGAGGAACTAAATCGTCCGCCGCCGCGAGCGAGGTCACGCGCCGCCGGGGTTCACTCCTGCGCCATTGCCTGGCGCCGATGGGCACGCAACCGTTCAGGGCTGGGTCACGGTATAGGTGACGCGGCTGTTCTGGGTGCTGACACCGCCGTAGCTGCCGGCTGCGACCGGAGCGCTGTTTTTGTAGGCGAACGTCCACTGGCCGTCGGCGCGGATCACTTTGCCGGTGCCGGTCAGAGTGGTCACGGCGCCGACGCCGGTTCCGCTGGCCGGGAAGGCGGGGTGTGGCACGGTGGTGGCGTAGCCGGCGAGGTGCGAAGCCGCGGGCAGAGCCGCGGCGGTGGCGACGATTTCGGTCCACGGAATGGTGTCGCCGCCGGCTGCCGCATTGGTCAAAGCGCCGGTGGTGCTGGCGGTCAGCGTCGCGCTGTTGCCGTGGTTGGCGAACACGCGCACGGTGACTGCGCCATTGCCCAGGTCACCGCTGGTGCTGCTCGCGGCAACGCTGGTGCCGTCGCCGAGCTTGTCGGCCGGAACCGTGAAGTCCATCAGGTTGACGGTCGTGCCGTTGACGAAATCGGTGCCGCTGCCAACGCGCAGGAACAACACCTTGGGGATCGTGATCTTGAAATCCAGCTGCGCGGAGGCAGTGGTGGCGGTCGACGCCGCAAGGTTGGACTCGGCTTGGGACAGCAGCGGCGCCGCAACGGCGGCGGCGGCGATAGCGCCAAGGGGAAAATTTTTCATGGCAGGCTCCCCGGCAATAGACGAAAGAGGAGCGGCACATGAAACAGTCGCCGCAAGATCTGCGATTTAGGCGGCTGATCGAAAAACTTGAGTGATGAATCTCACGTGGAATCAACGGGTTAGGCGGTACGCAGGCAGTATCGTTAGATCGGTCACGGTGGTGGCCTACCATGTCGAAGCGCCCTGCGCTCGCGCGGTGGTCCTCGCCTCACGTCGATTCGTGACAGCGCTCGCGCGACCGCCGCGCGGTCATTGAAGACGCCAGGCTCGCCCTAAACTTCCCGGTTTGGCTTGCTGTGCTCATGCCATCGGCGAAAAACGCCGGGGCGTCCTCAGATCGAGCGCAGCACTTTTCGTTTCCCAATCACCGAAGAATTCACCATGACCAAGCAAACCCTCTCGTTTCAGGCTGAAGTGGCGCGCCTGCTGCATCTCGTCACCCATTCGCTGTACTCGAACAAAGAGATTTTTCTGCGGGAGCTGATCTCCAACGCTTCGGACGCGTGCGACAAATTGCGCTTCGAGGCGCTGAACGACTCTGCGTTGTACGAGGGGGGAGGAAGCGAACTCGAAGTGCGCATCGGCTACGACAAGGACGCCAAGACGCTGACGATCACCGACACCGGCATCGGCATGTCGGAGCAGGAAGCAATTGAAAACCTCGGCACCATCGCCAAGAGCGGCACCCGCAACTTTTTGGATCGGCTGGGCCATGAGCAAAAGGCATCCGCCTCGGAGCAGGGGCAGTTGATAGGCCAGTTCGGTGTGGGCTTCTATTCAGGCTTCATCGTGGCTGACAAGATCACGGTGGAGTCCAGACGCGCAGGCTTGCCGCCGGAGCAAGGCGTGCGCTGGGTCAGCGGCGGCTCGGGCGACTTCGAGGTGGAGACCATCACCCGTGCGGAGCGCGGCACCAGCGTGATCCTGCACCTGCGTGACGACGCAAGCGATTACCTGAACCGGTGGAAGCTCAAGAGCATCATCAACAAATACTCCGAGCACATTTCGCTACCGATCAGGATGCGCAAAGAGGAGTGGAAGGAAGGCGAGAACGACCAGGGCGGCGAGATGGTGCTGACCGACGAATGGGAAACGGTCAATCAGGCAAGTGCGCTGTGGAGCCGGCCCAAGAAGGACATCAGCCAGGAACAGTACGAGGAGTTCTACAAGCAGATCAGCCACGACACGGAGGCGCCGCTTGCCTACAGCCACAACAAGGTCGAGGGCGCGACCGAGTACACGCAACTTCTGTACGTTCCGGCAAAGGCGCCGTTCGACCTCTGGAACCGCGACAAGGCGGCGGGCGTCAAGCTGTACGTGAAGCGCGTGTTCATCATGGACGACGCCGAGGCGCTGTTGCCCAGCTACCTTCGCTTCATCAAGGGCGTGGTCGATTCGGCCGATTTGCCGCTAAACGTGAGTCGGGAGCTGCTGCAGGAAAGCCGCGACGTGAAGGCGATTCGTGAGGGCAACACGCGGCGCGTGCTGTCGATGCTCGAAGATCTGGCAAAGAAGGAAAAGGCCGGGGTCGAGAAGGCCTCACCCGCGACAGCGGACAACGACAAGAAGGATGCTGGTTCCGGCCAACAGGCAAAAATCGACATCGGTTCCGGCGAATCGACACCTGCTCCCGAACCGACCGCCGCAACATCATCCGAAGGCGACCCGAAGGCCGAAGCGACCACACCGGCAGCCGAGGCCGCGGCGGAGTTCGCCGAACATCATGACGAAACCGAAGGCGCCAAGGAAGCTGTTGAGGCCGGGAAATACGCCGCCTTCTACGCCGAGTTCGGCGCGGTGCTCAAGGAAGGCCTGGGCGAGGATTTCGCGAGCCGCGATCGGATCGCGAAGCTGCTTCGCTTTGCATCGACGACGACGGACACGGCCAGCGTCTCCCTCGCGGAATACAAATCGCGCATGAAGGAAGGACAGGACGCGATCTACTACATCACGGCCGAGTCGCTTGCCGCCGCCAGAAACAGCCCGCAGCTCGAAGTTTTCCGCAAGAAAGGCATTGAGGTTTTGCTGATGAGCGATCGGGTCGACGAGTGGGCGCTTAACTACTTGACCGAGTTCGACGGCACGCCGCTGCAAAGCGTGGCGAAGGGCGCCGTCGACCTGGGCAAGCTGCAGGACGAAACAGAGAAGAAAGCGGCTGAGGAAGCGGCCGAAAATCTGAAGCCGCTGCTGGAAAAACTGAAGGCAGCCCTCAAGGACAAAGCCGAAGACGTGCGCGTGACCACGCGACTGGTGGACTCACCGGCTTGCCTGGTCGCGAAGGATCACGGCATCAGCAACCAGCTTGCGAGAATGCTCAAGGCGTCAGGACAGAAGGTGCCCGAAACCCGGCCGGTGCTCGAAGTCAACCCCGAGCATCCGCTGATCAAGAAGTTGATCGGCGCCGACGGCGCGGCCAAACACTTTGAAGATCTCGCGCATGTGGTGTTCGACCAAGCGCTGCTGGCCGAAGGCGGGCTGCCCGATGACCCTGCCGCCTACGTGCGCCGGGTCAACGCGCTGCTGGTCTGAGCGAGGGCGCGTCGCATCGCACAACGCGCTGCGGCGGCAAACCGGGTGGCCATCCGCTGTCGCGGGTTTTTCGGCGAGATTTGCCAACGCCTCGCTCACCTGTTGATCCTTTGTCGCTATCGAACCTGTAGCGACAGGGCCGCACCTCAGCCCGCGAGTTGCTTGAGCAACGTGTCGGCGTCGCTGACCTCGAACTTGCCCGGCCCTTCCACGTTGAGGCGCGTGACCTTGCCATCCTTGACCAACATCGAATAGCGGCCACTGCGCAAACCCATACCTCGTGCGTTCAGATCGAGGGTCAGCCCCGTCGCCTTGGCGAACTCGGCACTGCCATCGGCCAGCATCCGCACCTTGCCGTCGGTCTTTTGATCGTGCGCCCAGGCGCCCATCACGAAGGCGTCGTTCACGCTCACGCACCAGATCTCGTCCACGCCAGCGCTTTTGAGCGCGTCGAACTTGCCGACGTAACCCGGAACGTGCTTGGCCGAGCAGGTCGGCGTGAACGCGCCGGGCAGCCCGAACACCGCGATCGTCTTGCCGGCGCTGGCTTTTTGAACGTCGACCGGATTCGGGCCGATGCTGCAGCCTTCCCCTTCGACCTCGGAATATTCCATCAAGGTGGCCTGGGGGAGGGTGTCTCCAACTTTGATCATGGGTTGCTCCTTAGAAATCGGTAACTGTTCGATTCTGTCGCCATTGTCCTGCGACGAACCTGCACACGGCGAAGCCAAAAACGAAAACGACCCACGTTGTGGGCCGTTTCTGAGTTGCGTGATCCAACCGGCTCGCGATCAGACCATCACTGCCTTCTCGATGAGTCGCGTTGCCACCCAGTTCTTCGTCTTGGACAATGGGCGGCTCTCCGTGATCTCGATCGTGTCGCCGTTCTTGTATTCACCATTCTCGTCGTGCGCGTGGTACTTGCTCGACTTCATCACGATCTTGCCGTACAGCTCGTGCTTGACACGGCGCTCGACCAGCACCGTCACGGTCTTGTCGCGCTTGTCGCTGACCACGGTGCCGACCAGGGTGCGGCTGCGGGATGTTTTGGCTTCCGTCATGGCGGGTCCTTGTTATGCGCTCTTTGCGTCGGCCGCCTGCTTTTCAGCAAGGATGGTCTTGGCGCGCGCAATGTCGCGGCGCGTGTTGCGAAGCGCGCTGTGATTGTTCAATTGCTGCGTTGCTTTTTGCATGCGCAGACCGAAGTGCGCCTTTTGCAGCGACTTGATTTCGGCTTGGAGGCCATCGGCGTCTTTGTTGCGCAGTTCAGCGGTGTTCATTGTCAAAAAGCTCCTTGTCACTGGCCGATCATGCGGGCCACGAACGTGGTGCGCAGTGGTAGCTTGGCGGCGGCCAAGCGAAACGCCTCGCGCGCCAGCTCTTCGGGCACACCGACGATTTCATACAGCACCTTGCCGGGCTGGATCTCAGCCACGTAGTACTCGGGGTTTCCCTTGCCGTTGCCCATGCGGACTTCGGCCGGCTTAGTCGAAATCGGCTTGTCCGGAAAAATCCGGATCCAAATCCGGCCGCCACGCTTGACGTGACGCGAAATGGCGCGACGCGCCGCCTCGATCTGGCGCGCCGTCAGACGGCCACGATCGGTTGATTTGAGGCCGAAGTCACCGAAAGCGACCGAATTGCCAGTGGTGGCAATACCGGTGTTGCGGCCTTTTTGCTCTTTGCGATATTTGCGGCGAGCGGGTTGCAGCATGGTTACTCTCCTTTGCCGTCGGCAGCCCCGGCAGCCGGAGCGCTGCCAGTCTGGGCATCCGGCGCGGCGGTCTTGCGGACCACGCGCTTAACGGCAGCTTTTGGCGCATCGGCGCCTGTCGTTGCTTCTGCGGGCTTGTCGCTGCCATCGGCCGGCGCAACGTTGCCACCGACGCCTGCACTCACGCGACGAGGGCCACGCGCCGGCGGACGATCACCTGCCGGGCGCCCATCCCGACGGGGGCCGCGCGGACGGCGTTCGTCGTCAGGGCGGGGCGTTTCCACTGCGGGCAGATCGTTGCGGCCGAGCGTATCGCCCTTGTAGACCCAGACCTTGACGCCGATCACGCCATAGGTGGTTTTGGCTTCGGAAAAGCCGTAGTCGATGTCCGCTCGAAGGGTATGCAGCGGCACCCGCCCTTCGCGGTACCACTCGCAGCGAGCGATCTCGATGCCGTTCAGACGCCCCGACGACATGATCTTGATGCCTTGGGCGCCGAGGCGCATCGCGTTTTGCATTGCGCGCTTCATCGCGCGGCGGAACATGATTCGCTTCTCGAGCTGCTGCGTGATGCTGTCGGCGATCAGCTTGGCGTCGATTTCGGGCTTGCGCACCTCCTCGATATTCACCGCCACCGGCACGCCGAGCATCTTGCCCAGTTCGCGCTTCAGGTTCTCGATGTCCTCGCCCTTCTTGCCGATCACGACACCAGGGCGAGCCGAATAAATTGTGATGCGCGCATTCTTGGCGGGCCGCTCGATCAGCACGCGCGATACCGACGCGTTCTTCAGCTTCTTCTTCAGATACTCGCGCACCTTGATGTCTTCGGCCAGCATGACCGAAAAATCGCGGTCATTCGCATACCAGCGACTGGCCCAGTTGCGGCTGACCGAAAGGCGAAAGCCGGTGGGGTGGATTTTTTGTCCCATATTCTCTTCGTCGCCTTTTCAGTCGCCGACCGTCACGTAGACGTGGCAGGTGGGTTTGCTGATGCGGTTGCCGCGGCCCTTGGCGCGCGCCGTGAAGCGCTTCAGCGTGGTGCCCTGTTCGACGTGAATGGTCTTGACCTTCAACTCGTCGATGTCGGCGCCGTCGTTGTGCTCGGCATTCGCGATCGCGGACTCAAGCACCTTTTTGACGATGCCGGCGGCTTTCTTCTGCGTGAATTGCAGGATGTTCAACGCCTGATCAACCTGTTTCCCGCGAATCAGGTCGGCTACCAGCCGGCCCTTGTCGACCGACAAACGAACGCCCCTGAGGACTGCACGTGTTTCCATGATGCTTCCTTATTTCCTCTGGACTTTCTTGTCCGCCGGATGGCCCTTGAAGGTGCGCGTCAACGCGAACTCGCCGAGCTTGTGTCCCACCATCTGGTCCGTGATGTAGACCGGCACGTGTTGCTTGCCGTTGTGCACCGCGATCGTGAGGCCGATGAACTCGGGCAACACCATCGAGCGGCGCGACCAGGTTTTGATCGGCTTTTTATCCTTGTTGGTCACCGCCTTGTCGGCCTTGACCACAAGGTGCTGATCGACGAACGGGCCCTTTTTGAGCGAACGAGTCATTGCCTGTCCTTACTTCTTGCGACGCGACACGATCATTCCCTGCGTGCGCTT